>DATLUW010000381.1:0-8024 GCA_035577825.1 Actinomycetota bacterium
CCGGCGCATGTCCGCGGTTCGTGGACCGGCCCGCCGGTCCCGGGCCGATCGACCCGCGACCGGCCCCCAGGTGCCGCGTACGTTCTCGGGGCGAAGGGAGGGCCACGATGAACATCGAGCTGCTGTTCAACGCGGACACCATCACTGCACGCGAGGGCGACACGCTGCTCCAGGCGGGGCGGCGCATGACGCGCCACAACATCAGCGCGCTCCCCGTGCTCCGTGGCGGGCAGATCACGGGCATCCTCACCGAACGCGATCTCGCGCACGCACTGGTCGACCGCGTGGACCCGTCCCTGACGCACGTCCGCGACTACATGACGAATCGCCCCGTGACGGTCGAGACCGACACGGAGAGCGCGGCCGTCGCCCGCCAGATGATGAGCCTCGGCGTCCGCCACCTGCCGGTCGTCCGCGAGGGCCGGCTGGTCGGGATGATCTCGGCGCGCGACATGCTGCTGCTGGAGGCGTGGTCGCCCCTGGCCGCCTCCGACACCGTGCCCGAGTGGGCGACGACCTGACCCGAGCCGAGGAGACTGGGGCCACCCGGCCCGTGGGTGACGGGGCTGCGGACCCCCTGCTCGCGCGCCCCGCCCGGCGATCCTCCAGACAGGACACCGCGTTCGGCATGCCGACCGGACCGGGAATGACGCGAGGAGGAGCGACGATGAGGCGCCGGGTGAGCGACGTGATGACGAGGACGGTCGCGGTCGTGTCCGCGGACACGCCGTTCAAGGAGATCGCGAGGCGGCTGTCGGAGCACCGCGTGGCCGCGCTCCCGGTCGTCGACGGGGAGAACCGCGCGATCGGCATCGTGTCCGAGGCCGACCTGCTGCTGAAGGAGGAGCACCCCCAGCCGGAGGAACACCCCCGGCGTCCCTCGCGGCGAACGCGCCGGGAGCTGGAGCGGGCCGAGGGGGTCACCGCGCGCGAGGTGATGACGTCGCCGGTCGCGACCGTCCGGCCGGATTCCGAGCTCGCCGAGGCCGCGCGGGCGATGCACGCGGGCGGGTTCCGTTCGATGCCGGTCGTCGACGCCGAGGGCATGGTCGTCGGGATCGTCGCCCGCCGGGACCTGCTCCGGGTGTTCCTGCGCGCCGACGAGGACATCCGCAACGAGATCGTGCACGAGGTCGTGCAGGCACGGATGTGGATCGACCCGAACCGGGTGTCGGTGTCCGTGAACCAGGGCGTCGTGACGCTCCGCGGCCAGCTCGAACGGGCCTCGAACATCCCGATCCTCGTGCACTTGGCGTACGGCGTGGAGGGCGTGGTGCGCGTCGTCGAACACCTGTCCTCGGAGTTCGACGACGCGAACCTCCGCCCGGCCGCGACCGCGCCGTGGGGCATCGTGCCGATGGGCGCTCGATAACGCCGGTGCGGTTCCATCCCGAGTTCCGGCGGTTCCTCGCGGGGGCAGACGGCACCGCGGGCGGCGAGGAGGCGGTGCGGCAGGCGGCCCGGCTGGCCCGGATCACCGGTGCCGAGCTGGAGATCGTCCACGTCGCGCACCCATTGCGGTCGGCCGTTCCCGGCGACGCCGGCGAACGACTGCGCCAGGCGGACGCGCGCCTCGACGCCGCGGGACGGGTGGCGGAGGCCGAGCACCTCGATCCGATGCTCCGCCTGCTGGTCGGCGAGCCCGCGCACGTCCTGGCGAACGAGGCCCGGCGGACGTGGACCGACGTCGTGTGCGTGGGCGTCGACGCGGGATTCCTGCACCGGCCGCACCTGCAGGGTGGGGTCGCGGCGCACCTCGTGCACCTGGGCGTGCGCCCCACCCTCGTGTGCCGGCCGGGCCCGAGCCGGCGGCGGGGCTGGCCGAGGCGGATCCTGGTCGCGGCCGACGGTTCGCCGAGCTCGCTCGAGGCCGTTCGGCTCGCCGCCGCGATCGCCGCGGCCGCGCAGGGATCGCTCCGCATCCTGCACGCGGTCCCGTCCGGCCGGCACCTGGGGTGGGACGAGGAGGGGCGCCCCATCGGCCTCGGGCCCGTCGAGTCGGCCCGCCGGGTCGCCCGGTCGGTCGGCGTGGACGCGGCGATGGAGGCGGCGGTCGGCCCGCCCGGCCCCGCGGTCGCGGCCGCGGCTGCCCGGTGGGAGGCCGACCTCGTGGCGGTCGGCGACCGGGGCCTGCCGGCGCTCGGCCGGCTCGCGCTCGGCAGCGTGAGCGGCTGGCTGCTCCACCACCTCGACCGTTCGCTGCTGGTGGCCCGCGCGGCGGCCTGACTCAGAGGCGCCGGCGCGCGGACACTGGCAGCTCGGGCGCCGGCGCCTCGACCCGGATGCGGGCGTCCACCACGGTCGCGCCGTCCGGCGTGGCCATCACGGGATTCAGGTCCATCTCGGCGATCTCCGGATGCGCCTCGACCAGCGCCGACATCCGCAGGAGCACGTCTTCCAGCGCGCCGACGTCCATCGCCGGCGACCCCCGGTACCCCTCGAGCAGCGGGAACGTCGCCAGCGACCGGAGCATCTCGGCCGCATCGAGGTCAGTGATCGGCGTGATCCGGATCGCCACGTCGCGGAGCAGCTCGACGGCCGTCCCGCCGGCCCCGCACGCCAGCACCGGCCCGAACGACGGGTCGTGCACCATGCCCACCAGCAGCTCGACGCCCTCGCCCACCATCCGCTGCACGAGGAACCCCTCCGGCCCGTGGCCGTCCGCGGCGAGACGTTCGGCCATCGAGGCGGTCGCCTCGCGGACCTCCTTGGCGCCCCGCAGCCCGACCCGCACCGCGCCGGCCTCGGTCTTGTGCACCAGCCCGGGAACGACCGCCTTCAGCGCGACCGCGCCGCCGAGCCGCCGCGCGGCCGTCACCGCCTCCTGGGCCGAGGCGGCGATGGCGAACTCCGCCATGGGGATGCCGTAGCACGCGAGCAGCGCGGCCACTTCCTCCGCCCCCAGCCATCGCGGCCCGCCGGCCAACGCGGTCGCGAGGATGGCGTTCGCGTCGCCGTCGCGCACGTCCGGGAGGTCCGGCGCCGACCCCTCCGGCCGCGCCCGCCACTCGGCGTACCGCACGGCGTGGCCCAGCGCGCGCGCCGCCTCCTCCGGGAACCCGAACGTCGGCACACGGACGTCCTCACCGCCGCTGTCGCCGAGGAGCCACCCCGGCCCCACCGAGCTCGACATCGCCACGCAGAGCACGGGGATCCGCCCCCCGATCGCCCGCGCCCCCTCGCGGATCGCGGCCGCCACCTCGTCCTCCCGTGGCGCGAGCGGCCGGACGAAGATCACGACGAGCGCGTCCACGCCGCCCGCCGCCACGATCTCGATCGACCGCCGGTAATCCTCGGGCGTGGCCGACGCGATCATGTCGACCGGGTTCCCGACGGCGGCCGCGCTCGACAGCTGCGCCCGCAGCGCCGCCGTCGCGTCCGCCGGCAGGGTCGGCACCTCCAGCCCCTCCGCCTCGCACGCGTCGACGCACAGGATCGCCGGACCGCCGGCGTTCGTGACGATCCCCACGCGGCGCCCGGCCGGCACCGGTTGGTTCGCCAGCAGGGACGCCACGTCGAACATCTCGGAGAGCGTGTCCGTCCGGATCACGCCCGCCTGGTGGAACAGCGCGTCGATGGTCACGTCCGATGCGGCGATCAGCGCGCCCGTGTGCGAGGCGGTCGCCCGCGCGCCGGCCTGCGACCGCCCGCTCTTCACGACCACGATCGGCTTGGTTCGCCCCACGCGCCGCGTGATGCGGGCGAACTTCCGGGGGTTCCCGAACGACTCGAGGTAGAGCAGCACGAGGTCCGTGTCCGGGTCCTCCTCCCAGTACGACAGTAGGTCGTTCCCGGAGATGTCGGCTTTGTTCCCCACCGAGACGAACGACGACATCCCGAGCCCGAGCGCGGCCGCACGGTCGATCACGGTCACGCCCAGCGCGCCGCTCTGCGACAGGAACCCCACCCGTCCTGCCGGCGGGAACGCCGGGGCGAAGGTCGCGTTGAGGCGCACGCCGGGGTTCGTGTTCAGGATCCCCATGCAGTTCGGTCCGATCAGGCGCATGCCGTGGCGGCGGCACGTCTCGAGCAGCTCCCGCTGGAGCGCCAGCCCCTCGGAGCCCGTCTCGCCGAACCCGGCCGTGATCACGACCAGGCCGCGCACCCCCTTGCGACCGCACGCTTCGGCGACATCGAGCACGGCCGCCGCCGGCACCACCACGACGCCCAGGTCGACCGGCCCGGGCACGTCCTCGATCGTCGCGAACGCCGGAACGGACTGCACCACGTCCGCCCGGGGGTTCACCGGGTGGACCGGCCCCTCGAACCCGGCCGCCAGCAGGTTGTGGAACAGCACCCCTGCGATGCCCTCGCGGTCCCGGGAGGCGCCGATGACGGCCACCGAGCGCGGCGCGAGGAAGCCCCGCAGGGCGGCCACCGCGGCGGTCTGCTCGCGCCGTTCGAACCGGTCGAGCGCGGCGCCGGTGAGCGACGTCGGGAACCGGACCACGATCGCGCCCGGCTCCGCGCGCATCTCGACCGGGAACCCGCTCTCGCGGATCACGTCGATCATGCGGCGGTTCTCGGGCAGCACCTCGGCCTCGAACGTCGTGAAGCCGGCCGCGTGCGCAACCTCCGCGAGGTGCCCGATCAGGAGCGTCCCGAGGCCCTGGCCCTGCAGGTCGTCGGCGACGGCCAGCGCCATCTCGGCCCGGTCGTCCGCGGTCGAGATGAACACCGCGTGTCCGACCGGCCGGTCGCCGAGCGTCGCGAGGAGGCCGAACCGCTCCCGCTGGTCCATGGCGGCCATGCGCTCCACGACCCACCCGAGGTCGACCGCCGCCGTGAAGAACCGCAGCGCGAGCGACTCCCTCGAAAGGCCCGAGAGGAACTCGCGGAGCGCCTCGCGGTCGCCGGCCCGGACCGGGCGCACGTGCACGGTGGAGCCGTCGCGCAGCACGACATCGGCCTCGCGGTGTGCCGGGTAGGGCGCCTCCTCCGCCACGGCGCCATCCTGCCATCGACGCCCGCCCGGCGCCCGTCCCGCAAGGTCCCGCGCGCGGCGGGCCGGGAGGCCCGCACGCCGGCACGGCACCGGTGCTGGACTGCCGGTGGAGGTGGTGGAGCATGGAACCCGTCGCCGAATACCTGCTCCGGATGCTCGTCACGCTGACCGTCCTCGTGGTGGCCATCGAGCTGGTGGCCGCCGGGATCACGGCCGTGCGGGGGCTGGTCCACCGGTGGCAGCACCACCACGGCCGCCACACGCCGGCGGCGCGACCGAGCGCCGCGTGAGCCCGGATGCGACAGGGCTTGGAGGTGCGCAGATGAAGGTGCGGGCCGCGTGCAACCGCACGGTCGAGAGCGTCGAGGCGGACGACCCCCTGCTCGAGGCCGCCTCGAAGATGGCGTTCGACGAGGTCGGGTCCGCCGTGGTCTACGACGAGGGACGGTTCGTCGGCATCATCACGGAACGGGATCTCGTGCGGGCCATGGCCGACGGCGTCGACCCGGACGCCACGTCCGTCCGGGCGTACATGACCGAGGACCCGGTGGTCGTCGACGCCGACGACGACGTGGAGCTCGCCGTGCGCGAGATGGTCGCGGTGGGCATCCGGCACCTCCCGGTCGTGGCGGGCGCCGACGTCGTCGGCATGATCTCCGCCCGCGACCTCCTGGGCCTCCGGACCTAAGCCGGACCCGAACAGCAGCCAGGCGCGGTACGCGGAGTTCAGGCGCGGGGCGGCGGGGTTCCGCCGGCCAGGACGTGCGCCGCCGAACGGACGGTCTCCATGAGGTGCTCGTCGGCCACCGGGAACGGCAGCGCGTGGCGGCCCTCCCGCCAGTCGTCCGGGACCTCCGACCGGTAGAGCAGGACGGTGCGGCGGTCGTCCGGGAGCGTGGTGCAGACGCGTTCGGGCATGCCGCCGTACAGCTCGGTGTGCACACCCTCGGGCACGTCGACCACGGCGACGTGGGCCCATTCCCGGAGTGGGCAGACGTCGTCGTCGAGCCGCGGGCACTCGGACGTGACGAACGGGCCCGGGCAGGTCGCGGTCTCGAAGCCGTCCTCCCGCAGCATCGCCGCCCACCGGCTCCGCCGGACGAAGTCCTCGCTCACCACCAGCGCCCGCTGCTTCATGCCGTCCTCCCCGTGCTCCCCAGACGGACCGAACCTACGCCCGCGCGCCCGACCGTCCATCTGCCGACCGGCCCGCCGGGGCCGGGCCCATGGCCCCCGAATCGGTGCCGGTTCCCGAGGAACCGTCGCCGTGGAAGGTGGAGCGGGATGACGACCGGGGTGCTCGTGGCCTCCCGGGACGGAGCGGGGTGGACGGACGCTCAGGTGCGGACGCGGCTCGGGTGGTGGCGGCGCGCGGTCGTCTCGGTGATCCGCCCGGCCACGCGCTGCACGAAGTCCCGAACGGTCGCCTCGGCGACGCGGTTCAGCAGCGCGCGGTCGATGGCCTCCCCGGCGCGACCGAGGGGCGGCGTGTACCGCCCGCTCATCGCGAGGTGGGTGACGCCGGGCCCGAAGGGTGCAAGCTCGAGGTCTCCCTCCATCGACGGCAGGGGGCTGTGCTCGGCGCCGGTGCTCCACCGGATCGGCACGACCGTCCGCCCCGGAACCGTGAGCGGCGGCTCCACCTCCACCTCGACGCGCTTGCGCACGTGGATCCCCATCCCGAACCCGACCGACGTCAGCAGGTGCACGCCCTCCTGGTCGGTCTCGCGGGCGAGGTCCGGCAGCCACCCGGCCGGGTCGGCCAGCAGCGCCTCGTTCGCGTCGGCGAACGCCACGTCCATGTCCATGAAGTAGCGAACGAACATGGGCGCATCTTCGACCCCGCCGGCCGGGAGGGGACCGGGCGAAGGTCCCGGACCGGGAAGGCCGGTCGGCCGGGGCCCGGACGCGCCCGCGCCGGGAGCCTTGGTTCGACCCGTGCAGTACGAACCGCCCGAAGGGAGCGATCGATGTTCAAGCGCACCAACGCACTGCTGGCCGTGCTCGGCCTGCTCATGGTGGCCGCAGCGGGTTTCGCGGCTCGCGGCCTCGTGAGCGAACCGAAGGCGGAGGCCCAGACCGCGCCGGCCTCCACGTCGGCGCCGGCGACCCCCGCCACCACGAACTTCGTCGAGGTGGTCCTGAAGGAGTTCGCCATCTCGCCGTCGACCATCCAGGTTCCCGCGGGGCAGCCGTTCGTCGTCCACGTGATGAACGAGGGCGCGGCCCAGCACACGTTCGCGATCAGCGTGAACGGCCAGGAGCTCGCGACGCCGCTGCTCGACCCCAGCGGGATGGCGAACCTGAACGTCCCCGCGCTCGACGCCGGGAGCTACAACGCGTACTGCACCGTGCCCGGCCACAAGGAGTCCGGAATGACTGCCACCGTGGTGGCCGGCGACAGCGCTGGATCCGGCTCCGGCACATCGGGCACGTCGGGGAACGGTTCGATGCCCGGGATGGGGTCCAGCTCCGACCAGCTCGGGGACGGCATGACCGCCCAGCAGATGTACGACATGCACAAGAAGTCCATGACGGACTTCCCGGCCACGACCGATGGCCAAGGCGGCGCGGTGCTGCCGTTCGCCACGATGCACGGCGTGAAGGTGTTCGACCTCTCGGTCGACGAGATCCAGTGGGAGGTCGCGCCCGGCCAGGTCGTGACCGCACTCGGCTACGACGGGGCGGTCCCCGGGCCGCAGATCCGCGTCCACCAGGGCGACCACATCCGGATCAACGTGAAGAACAACTCACCGCTGCCGACGACGGTGCACTTCCACGGCGTGACCGTGCCGAACTCGATGGACGGGGTGCCGTTCGTGACGCAGGACCCGATCATGCCGGGGAAGTCGTTCTCCTACGAGTTCACCGTGAAGGACCCGCCGGGAACGTACATGTACCACTCGCACTTCGACTCCGCCGAGGAGGTCGGCCGCGGGCTGTACGGCGCCTTCATCGTCGAGCCGAAGCATGTGACCTGGGACGAGGAATACACCGAGATCCTCGGCGATGGGCCTCTCGGCTACACGATCGACGGCAAGGGCTGGCCGGCCACCGCGCCGCTCGCAGCCGAGCTCGG
>DATLUW010000382.1:0-3218 GCA_035577825.1 Actinomycetota bacterium
GGATGGGGAGCTCCATGAACGAATCTCCTGGGGTCCGGGGGGCGTTCGGCTGCTTGGGGGCGTGCACCGTCCCACGCCCAAATGCCCGACTCAAGCATTTCCGCGGCGAAAACTGTCGACGAGTCGTTCAGACCGCTGCGCGTTCGCGTTCGGTCTTCTCGCGCTTGGTGCGCGAACGGTCGAACGGCAGCAGCGCCTCGGCCGACAACGCGGCGAAGAACACCGGCCCGAGGTCGCTCGCCTGGCGGTACACGATGTGGCGCGGCACCCAGCGCGGCCGGAACTTCGAGTTGAACTGGTGCAGCGACTTGATCTGGAAGAACCGGTCCATCCGCCGCAGGAACCACGCCTGCGCGGACTGCTGGATCGAGAGGTCGGCGCCCTCCTCGATCACCTCGCGGAACGCGGCGAAGTTCAGCGAGATCACGCGGACGTCGTTACGCCGAGCCCAGTCGACCATGTCGACGATCATGCGTTCGTTGACGCCGGGCGGCGCGTCGGGGTCGCGGCGCATCGCGTCGAGCGACAGCGCCTCCCCCGCCTTGCACCGCACGTACCGCTGGAACGCCACGGGCGTCCCGTCGGCCACCCGGCACACCGCGACCATGGCGTCGACCTTGTGGGCCTCGATCAACTGGTCGAGCGCCATGGAGAACCCCCGCTCCGGCTGTTTGCCCCGCCACCGCTCGGCGATCCCGACCAGCGCGCGCCGGAGGTCGGGGTCGATGTCCGGCTGCGGCAGGATCTCCACCTGCAGCCCGAGCCGCTTCGACTGCGAGATGAACTGCCGCACCCGCCGCATCGGCCGGCCCTCGAGCGTGAACGCCTCCACGTCGATGAGCGCCTCGTCGCCGATGTAGAACGGCTTCAGCCCGCGGCGCTCGTAGATCGCCAGGCGGTCGCCCTTCGCGCCGATCACGGCCGGCCGCCACCCCTGTTGGTCGCACAGCTTGAGGAACTCCTCGACCGCGGCCTCGAACGACGACGGCTCGCCGACCGGGTCGCCGCTCGCGAGCCCGACGCCGCCGAAGTACCGGTACGCCACCGCCGCCTGCCGGTCGGGCGAGAACACGTAGCGCTTGTCCATCCGAAGCGCGAACGGGTCCAGCGTGTCCCCGTCCGGCCGGTCGATCATGCGCCGCACGATCTCGCGCTCGTCCACGTGGGGCGAGAGGTCGGCGAGCGGCGCGAGGACGATCAGCAGCGGCACGCACCACGCGGCGATCGCCACCGCGGTCACCGAGGGGAGGAACCACGCCCCGAACAGCCCGTGCACCCGCAGCGGCCCGGACATCCCGATCGCCCGAGAGCCGACGGTCGCGAGCCCGCTCAGGAACGTCAGGTGCGGGAACACCAGCGCGTGGCGGAGGTACAGCCCCGCCATCCCGTAGACGAACACGATCCCCGCGGCCACCAGCGTGGCGACGACGACCACGCGGAACCGCGCCGGCCGGGGCGGGACGACGAAGAGCCGGCGATTCAGGAACAGCAGCACCGCGAGCACGCCGGTGATCAGCGCCTCCTCGACGTCGAGGCCCTTCAGCAGGTGGGTCGCCGTCGAGAGCAGCAGCAGTGCCACCGCCGCGCGGTACGCGGCCCGCTTGCGCTGCGCGACGCCCCGGCCGAGCAGCAGCAGCAGCATGCCGAACAGCGCGGTCGTCCCGGCCGCCAGCGTGATGACGTCGCGGACGAGCACCGCGTCGATGACCGACAGCCGCGATCGCAACTCGGGCGTCAGCGCGGAGATGATGTTCAGCAGGCCAGCGAGCGACACGGCGCCGCCGAGCAGGCGGGTGCGGGTGCGCGTCGTCACCGGACGCCACCGGTGGCGCGCGGGCCCGCCGAAGCGGCGCGTCGAATGGTCACCCCGAAAGCATTGCAGACCCCGGACGGCCGCGCCCGGGGTCGGGGGCGATGCCACAACAACTCAGTGGGCCGCCACAGCCTCCGTGACCTGCGATTCCGCGGTCGCCTCGGGTCGGAGCGAACGCGATCGCAGGCCCGCCAGGCCCGGCCCGGCGACCGCCGCCGCCATCGCCAGCGCCGCCGCGGCCACGCCCGCCCCGGCGAGCAGCGCGCCGGCCACCGCCGCCCCGACCGGCGGCGTCGACTGGATCAGCGTCCGGATCGTGCCGAACACGCGGCCCCGGAGGCGCTCGGGGATCAGGCGCATCCGGATCGTCTGCGCCCATACCGTCAGGGGCGACGCCAGCAGCCCGGCGACCCCGAGCACCGCCGCCGCCCCGGCCGCGCCCGGCCGCAGCGCGAGGAGCGTGAGCACCGACCCCGACAGCGCGGCCGCCACCGCGATCGAACGGCCGAGCGGCCACGGCCACCGCACCGCGCCGGCCACGACGGTCCCGGAGAGGGCTCCGACGGCGTACACGCTCACCAGGAGGCCGTAGGTCCGCGGCCCGCCGCCGAGCACGGTTCGCACATAGACGGGAAGCAGGACCACGAGCATGCTCTCGCCGGCGTTGATCACCATGTACATCAGCGTCGTCGCCCGGACGGGCGCGTTTCGCAGCAGGAACGCGAACGCCGGCCGCAGCCGAACCGGCTCGCCGGCTTCGCCCACGCCGGCTGGCTCCCCTTCCGTGGCCGAGGGCACGTTCGCCGGCCGACGGCGCGGAAGCGCGAGCAGGCAGACGACGAAGGCGAGATACGTCGCCGCGTCGACTGCCAGGACGCGCTCGGCGCCGATCAGGCCGATCAGCGCGCCGGCCACGGCGGGGCCGGTCACGTCGGCGATCCCGAACGTCGCGGACTCCATGGCGTTCGCGGTGTCGAGTTCGTCGGAGCCGACCAGGTCGGGGATGAGCGAGGGGACGCCCGCCCAGTTCGCCATCTTCAGCAGGCCGTACAGCCCGCCGACGGCGAACAGCAGCCACGTCGGCGCCCGCCCGCCGACGGCCGCCCACACGGGAACGGCGCCGACGGCCGTTCCCAGGACGAGGTTCACGGTGAGGAGGACACGGCGGCGTTCGAACCGGTCGAGCGCCACGCCCATGACCGGCCCCCCGACGACCACGGGCGCGGTCGACACGACGAGGAGCGCGGCGACGAGTCCGGCGCCGCCGCGTTCGAACCCCAGCCAGGCGATCGCGACCCAGGTCATGGCGTCGCCGACGGCCGAGGCAGTCGAACCCGCCCACAGGGCGGCGAACGGGCGGTTTCGGAGCAGGTGCAGGTACCGGCGCACGGCGAAACAGACCTCC
>DATLUW010000383.1:0-7808 GCA_035577825.1 Actinomycetota bacterium
TTCGCCTTCGCCGGCACGTCCGCGTCCTTGATGGCGTCCGCGGCCTTGATCGCCGTACCCTTCGCCCTGCCGGCAGCCGCGTGAGTCTTCTGTTCGACCTGCTTGCGGCGCGTGGCCTGCTCGCGCTTCCGCTTCGCCCGACGACGAACCAGCAGCAGCAGCGCGCCGCCGCCCAGGGCCGCGCCGGCGATCCCGATCTTCGGAACCGGGCTGCCGTTCGGCACGGGCTCGTCGTAGAAGGCCGCGTCGGCCGGCGTCGGCCTGCTCAGGTCCTCGGCTGCGGGGGTCGTCGTCACTTCGGCGAGGGTCTCGGATGGCTGTTCCATGGTCGGTACCTCCTGTTCGCTCGATCTGCGCACCGTGCGCGCGCTCGATGCCACAGGCCTACCCGCCAGGGCGACCGGCTACCCGCGTTGGGCCCAGATGGACGGGGAACCGGCGGAGCCGCCGATCGGACCCGCGTGATCAGCGACCGACGATCGACGCGGCGGCCTCGCGGATGATCCTGACGGCCTCGTCGATGCGGTCGCGGTGGGTGCGGTGGCTGACGATGCAGGCCCTGAGCAGCATCCGCCCGCCGATCATCGTGCTCGACAGGAACACCCGCTTCGAGGCGTTGATGCGCTCGAGCAGCTCGCGCGTCGCCGCCTCGGCCTCGGTGGCAGTCGCGCTGGGCGGCTCGAGGCGGAACGCGACGACCGAGAGCTCCGGCTCCCACGGGATCACGATCCCCGGCGCGTCGCGGATCCCCTCGAACAGCGCGCGGGCCAGGTCGAGCTTCTCGTCGAGGGCCTCGCGGAAGGCCGCGAGCCCGTGGAGCTTGATCGGAAGCCACACGCGGAGGCCGCGGAAGTCGCGGGACAGCTCGGGCGAGAGTTCGGAGAAGTTCGGTGTGTCCTCGGCGGCCGCGAGGTCCTGGAGGTAGTCGGCGTGGTGGACGTCGTGCGCCTCGCGCAGGCGACGGCCTTCGCGGACGATCAGGCAGCCGGTCCCGTACGGCAGGAACATCCCCTTGTGCGGATCGAGCGCGACCGAGTCGGCCCGCTCGACCCCGGCGAACGCCGCCCGGCCACGCTCGGTGAGCTGGAAGAACCCGCCGTAGGCCGCGTCGACGTGGAGCCAGAGGCGCTCCTTCGCGGCGACGTCGGCGACCGCGGCGATCGGGTCGACGGCGCCGGTGTTCGTGGTGCCGGCGCTCGCGACGACGAGGAACGGACGCCTGCCGGCCGCGCGGTCCGCCTCGACCGCTTCCCGGAGCGTCGCGGGCGACATCCGGAGCAGGGAGTCCGGCTCGATGGCGCGGACGTTCGCGGCGGGGATTCCGGCCAGCACGGCCGCCTTCAGCACGGAGGCGTGCGTCTGGCCGGTCACGTAGACGATGCCGCCGGTCAGGTCGTCACCAAGCAGCGAACGCCGGGCCGCGACGATCGCCGAGAAGTTCGAGAGCGAACCGCCCGAGGTGAGGATGCCGCTCGACTCCGGGGGGTAGCCGAACAGTTCGCACATCCACCGGATCGCCTGCCATTCCATCTGCACGAACACCGGCGCGGCGTTCCACACCCCGACGTAGCGGTTGAGCGCCGTCGCCAGGTAGTCGGCGACCGCTGCCGCCCACAGCCCGCCGCCGGGGACGTAGGCCAGGTAGCCGGGGCCGGGGGTGTTGAACCCGCGCGTGGCCCCCTCGCCTACCTGCTGGAGCAGCGAGGCGAACGGCGCGCCCTGCTCGGGGGCGGGTTCGCGCAGCGCGGCGACCAGCTCGTCGACGCCGTCCAGGTCCGAGGCGGGCATGTCCGGGAGCGAGGCGATGTGTTCGATGAGGAGCGCGGACGCGCGGGCGGCCATGTCCTCCATGTCGCCGACGCTCGGTTCGAGGGGGTGCTCGCCGCCGGGAGCCATCGGCGGCGAGGGTAGCAGCCAGGTGGCCTCAGCCCAGCGCGTATTGGCGCTCGTACGGGCCGTGGCCGGTGAAGCAGGTCGCGCCGCAGACGGCGCCGAGGTGGAGCGCGTCCGCGAGGTCGAAGCCGGCGCCGAGCCCGTAGGTGAGCCCGCCCGCGAAGGAGTCGCCGCAGCCGTAGGCGTCGGCGGGCGGGCCCGGCGGGGGAACGGGGTCCCAGCTGCCGCTCCGGCCGTCGTCGGCCGTCCACTCGCCGCCCTCGGAGCTCCGCGTCAGGACGACCAGGCCCGGAGTCGGTTCGATCGGCTCGTACACCTCGCCGCCGTCGCGGGCGCTGCCGATCACCACGTCCAACCGAACGCCGGCCTCGGCCAGGATCGACTTCGCGCGGAGCGCCGCCACCAGCACGCGCGCGGCGCGGGCCTTCCGCAGCGCCATGGGGTCGCCGGCGGTGAAGTACACCGCGTCGAAGTCGGCGAGCTCGTCCCACGGGAGGTCGTCGTCGCCGTTCGGCCCGAGCCGCTCGCCGATCACGGTGATCGTCCGTTCGCCCCGGTCGTCCAGGTAGGTGAACGCCCGCCGCTGCGCCTCCGGCCGGAACGTCGCCTCGACGCGGAGGCCGAGCCGGCGCAGCTCCTCGAGCGTCTTGTGCCCGAGCTCGTCGTCGCCGAGGGCCGTGAAGAACGTGCATGCGCCGGCCAGCTTCAACAGCTGCACCGCGGTGACCGGCCCACCACCCCCGGGAACGCCGAAGAACGACGACGCGTGCAGGATCTCGCCGGCCACGGGCAGATGCGGCACCCGGGCGAACTCCACCCACTCCACGTGCCCGACCACGGCAACCCGAACGGTCATGGCCCCAGTCTTCCATCCGGCGCGGCCGGGTGGATTCGTCCTCGGCCGACCTCGGGCACGCCGTGTCGGCGGCCCTACGTCGCGGAGACGCCGTCCCGGTTGGAGAGGTGGAGGATCAGGTCGGCCACGAGGGCGGTCCAGCCGGTCTGGTGGGACGCACCCAGCCCCTCGCCCGTGTCGCCGTGGAAGTACTCGAAGAAGAGCACGGCGTCGTTCCAGGCCGGGTCGGTCTGGAACTTCCGCATCCGGCCGAACGTCGGCCGGCGCCCGTCCCGGTCCCGCAGGAACAGGTTCACCAGCCGCTGCGACAGGTCGTCCGCGACCTCGCCGAGCGTGCAGTGTCGCGACGAGCCGGTCGGGTACTCGACCGTGAAGTCCTCGCGCAGGTACCGGTGGAACCGCCGAAGCGACTCGATCAGCAGGTAGTTCACCGGGAACCACACCGGCCCGCGCCAGTTCGAGTTCCCGCCGAACACGCCCGACCGCGACACGCCCGGGTCGTACCCGACGGACGCGATGACGCCGTCGAGGTCGAGCTGGAACGGGTGCTCGAGGTGGTAGCGCGACACCGAGCGGATCCCGTACGGCGACAGGAACTCGTTCGGGTCGAGCATCTCCTGCAGCACCTGCACCAGGCGCTCGGGCGATACGATCGAGAGCAGCCGGGCGTGCCGGTCGTTGCCCAGGTCGTCGACGGCGACCACCCGCGAGAACTCGTTGCGGTTCTTCAGGAACCACTGCAGCCGCGACGAGAACTCCGGCAGCCGCGCCAGCGTGTCCGGCCCGAGGGTGGTCGTCGCGCACAGGGGGATGAGGCCGACCATCGACCGCACGCGCATCGGGATGTCCTCGCCCGAGTCGTGGCGGTGCATGACGTCGTAGTAGAAGCCGTCCTCCTCGTTCCACAGGCCTTGGTCGTTCATCGCGGTGGCGATGTACGTGAAGTGCTCGAAGAACTTCGTGCACATGTCCTCGTACGCGGGCTGATGCGCCGCGAGCACCAGCGAGATCTCGAGCATGTTCAGGCAGAACATCGCCATCCACGCCGTGCCGTCGGACTGCTCCAGGTGGACGTTGCCCGGCAGCGGTTGCGAGCGGTCGAGCGGGCCGATGTTGTCGAGGCCGAGGAACCCGCCCTCGAACACGTTGTTCCCCTCGGCGTCCTTGCGGTTGATCCACCAGGTGAAGTTCAGCGTCAGCTTGTGGAAGATCCGCTGCAGGAACTCGATGTCCCGCGACCCGTCGATCTCGAACACCCGGAGCGCCGCCCACGCGTGCACCGGCGGGTTCACGTCGCCGAACGCCCACTCGTACGCCGGCAGCTGGCCGTTCGGATGCATGAACCACTCGCGCGACAGCAGCATCAGCTGGTGCTTCGCGAACGCGGGGTCGACGTGCGCCAGCGAGATGCAGTGGAACGCGAGGTCCCACGCCGCGTACCACGGGTACTCCCACGTGTCGGGCATCGACATGACGTCGAAGTTGTTGAGGTGGCGCCACTCGGCGTTGCGACCGCCGTGGCGCTGCGGCGGCGGCGGAGGCTGCGTCGGGTCGCCGTCCATCCACTTGCGGACGTCGTAGAAGTAGAACTGCTTCGACCACAGCAGCCCGGCGAACGCCTGGCGCATGACCATGGCCTCCTCGTCGGTGGCCATCGCCGTGAGCGACGCGTAGAACTCGTCGGCTTCCCGCGCGCGCTGGTCGTGGATCCGCCCGAACTCCTTGCCCAGGTCGCGGTCGGAGTCCGGGCCCGAGAACCGAAGCCGGATCTCGACGGTCTGGCCGGCGGGGACCGTCAGCTCGTAGTGCAGCGCGGCCTTGGTGCCGCGGTGAGCCGGGTTCACCGTCGGCGAACCCATGGTCACGTGATCGTTGATCCCATCCTTGGGATACGGCGAGGCGTTGTCGATCCCGAACAGGCGCTCGTTGTTCGTCTCGTTCTCGCAGAACAGGGGCTCGGGCGCGCCGCTGCCGGCCAGGCGGCGTTCGCCGATCGCGCGATGGGTCGCGACGAGCGTGCCGTCGTCGAGGCGGATGTCCGGCTTGGGGACACCGTCCTTCCACCACCAGCGGTTCCGGAACCAGATGGTCGGGAGCACGTGGAGCGTCGCCTCGAGCGGCCCTGCGTTGCGGACGCGCAGGCGGATGCACAGGTCGTCGGGCGTGGCCTTCGCGTAATCGGCGGTGATGTCCCAGTACCGGTCGTCGTCGAAGAGGCCGGAGTCGAGCAGGTCGAACTCGTCGTCGGCGACTCCGCGGCGGGCGTTCTCGTCGACGAGCTGCGAATACGGGAACTCGCCCTGCGGGTAGACGTAGCGCCACCGCATCCACGAATGGGTCGGGGTCGAGTCGAGGAACCACCAGTACTCCTTCGCGTCCTCGCCGTGGTTCCCCTGGGAGTTCGTCAGGCCGAAGATGCGTTCCTTGAGGATCGGGTCGACGCCGTTCCAGAACGCGAACGCGAAGCACAGCGTCTGCTGGAGGTCGCAGATGCCGCCGAGCCCGTCCTCGCTCCACCGGTAGGTGCGCGACCTCGCGTGGTCGTGGGGGAAGTACTCCCAGGCCTCGCCGGAGGCTGAGTAGTCCTCGCGCACCGTGCCCCACTGGCGCTCGGCGAGGTACGGCCCCCACTGCCGCCAGGGCATGTCCTCGGCCAGTCGCGCGCGCTCCGGGTCCTCCATCGCGGCGGAACTGTCTCACGGCGCGGTCCGGACGTGACAGGTGAATGTGGTCGGCTTGCTCGGCTCATTCGGCGCCGGGCCGCGCCGATGCTGTATTCGATGATTCGAACCCGGCAGCATCGCAGGAGCTCGACATGACCGCGAAGCCCGTGTTCGGACGTCGGCTGCGGTGGACCATGCTGATCGTGGGCTGGTTCCTGATCGTCTGGGCCGGCGTGTCGTTCGTCGGCGAACTCCTCGCTGGCTCGCCCGCGTACGCGGTGGGCGCCATCGCCCTGCTGGGAGCGCCCGGCGCACTCCTGCTGCTCCTGGCGAGAAGGATGCGCTTGGGCGTTCGCCGAGTCGACACCCGGCGCCGGTTCCTCCCCCCGCTGCCGCGTCGTACGCGCGTGGAGCGGATCGACCACTCGCTCGATCCCGAGTCCCTGCCGCTTCCGCTGTTCGACCGGGCGGGGGCGGAGCTCTGGACGCAGGTTGTCGTCGTTCGCCAGCGCGGCCGGGAGCTCCGGGTCTTTCGGATGACCCACCGGGACGTCTTCGGGGAGGCGGCATGGGACCCGAGGCCGACCGCACTGCGGACGCCTCCGCTCCAGCCGCCGATCACGCTCACGTGCGCCATGGCCGAGGTCGAAGCGGAACTGCCCGTGGTTGCCGTGTGGGCCCGGAACTCGCGACCGGTCGTCATGCCGGACGGGCTGCACGAGTATTCGACCGAGCACGAGCGGTTCAACCGTTCGTATCAGCTGCTGGCGTCGGACCGATTCGCTGCGAACGCGATCGTGGACGCCCGGACCATGGACGCCATCGCGAACCTCGACCCCCGCTTCTCCGTCGAGATCGGCGGGCGGTGGGTCATGGTCTTCGCGCCGATGCTCGATCGCGCCGGTACCGCCCGCCTGATCCGGGAGACCGCCCGGCTCATGGAGGTCTTCCCGGCCGTGGTGCGCTCGCTGTATCCGCGCCCCAGCGGGATGGGCACGCGGCCGGATTCGAACGCGCGGGGGTGAAGCGGAAGCGGGATCGCCGATCGGTCAGGCGGCCGCCAGGTCCGGGCGATCCGAGCCGCGAGCCGCCGCGGCGATTGCCCGAAGCATCTTCACGGTCTGGTACGCCCACAGGATGAGCAGCGCCCCGCCCGCCGCCGCCGCCAGGAGGTCCTCGTCGAGGTTCGTTCGGTTCGACACCGCGTGCGCGACACCGCGACCCGCCTTGCCCTTCACCCCGGTCAGCCCGACCCGTCCCACGGCCTGCACGTCCATCGGATCTCCTCTCGATCGCCGTTCCCGTCGATCGAAGCGTTCCCGCGGCGTGCCGCCGGCATGCCCCGGTAGGCTTCGTCTGGATGGACGGGCTCCACGAACGCGACGCGCCGGCCGACCCGGTCGAGCAGTTCCGGGCGTGGTTCTCGCGGGCGCTGCAGACCGACCGGCAGGCGGACGCCATGGCGCTCGCGACCGCGACTGGCGACGGGACGCCGAGCGTCCGGATGGTGCTCCTGAAGAGCGTCGACGAGCGCGGCCTCGTGTTCGGGACGAACTTCGAGAGCCGCAAGGGCCGGGAGCTCGACGACAACCCCCGTGCCGCGGTGACGTTCCACTGGGTCGTGCTGCACCGTCAGGTTCGCGCGGAGGGCCGGGTCGAACGCTGCCCGGACGAGGAGTCCGACGCGATCTGGAACGCCAGGCCGCGCGAGGCCCGGCTGGCGGCGGCCGCCTCGCGCCAGAGCGAGCCGATCCCCGACCGCGAGACGCTCGAGCGGGCGTTCGCGGAGCTCGACGCGCGGCATCCCCGCGACGACGTCCCCCGGCCGGCGTTCTGGGGCGGCTACCGGCTGGTCCCGGACGCGTGGGAGTTCTGGCAAGGGCGGGACCACCGGCTGCACGACCGGCTGCGGTACACCCCGGACGACGCGGGGGGCTGGGGGATCATCCGGCTCGCCCCGTGACGAGCCCGATCTGGGGATTCTCGGCCGGTTCGTTTGCCCCGATTGGGGGCCGCGACGTAGCGTTCGCGTCCGGGGTCGCCTGTCCGCGACGCGGCGGGCGGAATCAGGGGTGGCTCGCTCACGCGAGCCCAGGGAGGGAGGGCTTGCCTCATGTCGTCCGACACCGATGGTGTCCGTTCCGCACGTTCATCCCGCCGTCTCCGAACCGCACTCGTTGCCGCGGGCGTCGCCATCCTGGCGATCGCATCGCTCGCCGGCACCGCGGTCGGTGCGTCCTCGCACCAGGCGTCGGCGTCCCGGGTGACCTGGACGAAGGGCCATCCGTGGACCGGGGCGGCGGGGAAGGCGGAGACCGTGCAGCACATGATGGCCCGCGCGCGGCGCACCCCACCATCCGTTCGCGAGTTCGGTCGCCTTCCCGAGGTCGTCCGGC
>DATLUW010000384.1:0-3876 GCA_035577825.1 Actinomycetota bacterium
ACGCGCCGTCGAGCCACTGGACGTCGTCGATGGCGACGACCAAGGGCCGGGCCGTGGCGAGGAACCGCATCGTTGTCAGCACGGCCGTCGAGACGGCCCGGCTGTCGGGCGTCGCCCCCTCCGGCTCGGCGCGAAGGAGCGCGACGTCGAGCGCCTTCGCCTGCGGAAGAGGCAGCGGCACGTCGTCCTGGTCGAGCACGCTGCCGAACAGGTCGGCCAGGGCCGCGAACGAGAGCTTCGCCTCGGTCTCGACCGGGTGGCACGTCAGCACCCGCATCGATCCACGTCGCGCGAGGGCGAGTGTCTCGCGCAGGAGCGTGGTCTTTCCCACGCCGGCCTCGCCGCTCAACAGGATCGCCGACGGGCCGTCGCCGACCGCGTCGAGCGCCGACTCAACGAGGGCGAGTTCCGCCGCCCGTCCGAACACGTCCCCCAGATCCCCCATCCCCGATCACGCCAAGAGTGCGTCCCGGACGCTGTTCCCGCAAGCCCGGGTCACCGAAGCAAACGGCCGGCATGACCCTGCAGGAGGAGCGAAGGCGGGCCCGTCCCAGATCTCGTCCAGCAAGGCAGCGATGATGGAGAGACTCCGATTCGATCTCGAATGAGGCTCAGGTCCCCGTCATACTCGGGACTCATCTCTCACCTGGTCGGGCGCAACCCCATCAGTGAGCGCCGTCGGCAGTGCACTCTCGGGGCGCACCTCCTCCCGAACCTGGGCTACTAGCTCGCGATAGTCTTGCCCCCGCTCAGCGCCGTTGGATTCTGCGGCACGAGCCTGTTCCCTAGTGACGGATCGAGCGAACCGTGTCATCCCGGCGACGACCGGATCCCAACCGGCTGTGCCGCTGCGATTTGGCCATGTACATGCTGTCGGCGGGGTTATTGCCTCGCAAGTGCCAACAACCCAGTCCTCGTAACCCTTCATCGCGCCAGTCGAGAGTTCCGCGTCATCAGACCCCACCACCCCCCCGTGTCCGGGTTAGCGAACCCCCAGGCGCGCCGCCCAACCAGCCCACGAGGCGCCGGTCGGTCACCCCGATCGCGAACAGGCCGCCCGAGAACGTCTTCTGCAGCGTCGCGGCCGCGATCCCCTGCAGCGCCTCGCCCTGCTCGAGCGCTCCCTGGAGGACGGGCCCGACCCGTTCGGCGAACTGGTCCGGCATCGTCGGCGGGAGCGTACTCCTCGACGAAACCGCCGTGGCTCGTCGCCGCCCCCGGCGCGGGCCGGTTCAGCCGGGCCAGTCCTCGGGCGCGACGACCTTGCCGAGCCGCCCCTTCCGGTAGTCGCGATAGCCGCGGCGCCACAGCCCGATGGAGCGCCGCTTGTGCGGCTCGTAAAGGACGATCGCGCCGAGCTTCCCGAGCGCCGAACGCCACGCGCGCCAGGTTCCCTTCGCCGTGCGCGGGCGGAGGACGAGCCGGACGTACAGGCCGTTGCGGACCTCGTAGTACAGGCGCCAGTCGCGCGCCGTCCCGCGCTGCCGGTCCTCGGGGTTGACGTGGAACACTGCCGCGTCGCGCACCGGCCGGATCGGGATCCCCGCCTTGCGGATCCGCTGGAAGAACTCCGTGTCCTCCGCCCAGAAGAACAGGTCGCCCCGCGGGAGGCCGATCGCATCGACGACCCCGGCGTCGAACAGCGTGCCGTTCCAGGAGGGCGGGTGGCCCTGCACGAAGCCCGGCTTGCGCTGGAGCGGGATCAGGACGTCGCGGCCGGTCGAGGCGGCCAGCAGTCGTTCGAGGCAGTCGGGGTCGGGCACGAGGTCGTCGTCGACGGTCCAGACCTTGGTCGCGCCGCGTTCGATCGCATCTCGGAACCCGACCTCGTAGCCGCCGGCGGGACCGAGGTTCTCGCCGGTCTCCACGACCTCGACCAGGGTCTCCGGCGCAGCGATCTCCGAAAGGACGCCCTTCGCGAGGTGGTCGTTGTCGACGACCAGCACCAGGTCGGGCGGGCGGGTCTGGCCGAGCACGGCCTCGACGCTGCCACGTAGGAGGTCCGTCCGCCGGTAGGTGACGACGACCGCGGCCACCCGCTCGCGCGCCGGTCGTCCGTCATCCGGCCGTTCGGCTGCGTCCTCGTCCGGCACGGCCGAAGCCTACCCGCGACCCGCCGCCGTCCCGGATCCGGTTCGGATCAGGCCGGCGAAGGCGAGCTCGACGGCGAGGCCGAGACGGTGACCCGGCCGACGTCCGTGGAGCTCGGGTCGAGCTTCACGAACAGCAGTCCGTCCGGCCCCGGCGCCATGTCGACGTCGCCGCCGGGCGGGTCGACGAGCGACAACCCTCCCTGGGCGTTGCCCTTGGCGTCGACCGGCTGCAGCACGAGCCCGCTCTTGTACGTCACGTTGGTGAAGTGCAGCGTCACCGGGCCGGTCAGGCCGCGCAGCTGGAGGACGGCGTTCTGGCCGGGGGCGGTCGTCGTCACGGTCTGCGCGGGACCGTCCACCCCGAGCGCCACCACCGGATCCGGCGGGACGTCGAACAGCTGCATGGTCATCGACCCGGTGGCGTCCGCCCCGACGTCGAGGTGCATCGTGTAGGTCCCGTCCTGCGGGAGCGTGGTCGCCTCCATGAACGTCTCCGGCGGCAGCATCACCTGCCCCTGCACGTTCGATCCGTCGGGCGCGGCCAGCGTGATCGAGACCGACGTCACGGTGATGTTCGTCATGTCCATGCTGACGCGCTGGCCCGCCTGTCCCGAGAACGTGAACGACGCGTTCTGCCCGGGCACCGTCGTCGTCATGGTGAACGGCTTCGAGTTCGGGCGGGTCTCCGCGGTCGGGTCGGGCGGCACGACGTGCATCGCGGTGGTGACCGAGCCGACGTCCGCGCCGACGGGGTCGATCGCCAGCGTGTACGTGCCGTCGACCGGGAGCGTGGCCGTGTCGCTGAACCCGGACGGTGGGAGCAGGACGTGGCCCGCGACGGAGTTCCCGGACGGGTCCACGATCGTGACGGTGACCGCGACCTTCACCGCGATCGACGTCTCGCTGAGGCTGATCCGCATGCCCTTCGTCCCGGGGAACGAGAGGTCCATGTTCTGTCCGGGGACCGTGTTCGCGATGGTGACGGGCGGGCCGTCGGGCGTGATCTCGCCGGTGACGTCCGGTGGAACGTGGATCAGCACCAGCCGGAACGAACCAGACTCCGACGGGATGTTCGGTTTGACCCGGACGTCGTACGCGCCGGCGGCCGGAAGGCTGATGCGGTCGACGAATCCGCCGGGTGCCAGGATCGTCGACCCCCCGACGGCGTTCCCGCCCGCGTCGAGCACCTGGAGGTTGACGCCGTCCTTGAACGTGACGCGGGAGAGCCGCGCGGCCAGGCCCTCGCCGTCGCCCGCCTGGAACGGGAAGTTCCGCGGTCCTGAGATCGGGCTCTGCGGGGCCGTGGTCGGCGGCGTGGTGCCGGGCGGCGTGGTGCTCGGCGGTCCCGTCGTGGCGGGCGGGCTCTGGGGCGGGGCCGACGTGACGGCGATGGTGGGAGGCGGGGACGGCGCTGCATGGTGGCTCGCGAGGCGGATCCCGACCACCGACCCGACGACCACCGCCGTGGCGGTGCCGGCCGCGATGGCGATCGTCGTGCCGCGGGGGCGGGCGTGGAACGCCCGACGGAGCAGCCGTCCACGGCCGCCGGGCACGGTGGGTCCGCCGCCGCCCGAGCCTCCCGGCGCCGTGGGGCCACCGCCGCCGGACCCGCCGGGCGCGGTCGGTCCTCCGGCCCCTGATCCGCCCGGGGCGGTCGGCCCGCCGCCTCCGGCTCCGCCCGGCGCGGTCGGCCCTGCCGCGCCACCGGCGCCCGGCGCCGAGGGGCCGGCAGCTCCCGCTCCGCCCGGCGCGGTCGGCCCCGCGGCCCCCGCTCCGCCGACCG
>DATLUW010000385.1:0-8485 GCA_035577825.1 Actinomycetota bacterium
GAGCGCGTCGATCTCCTCGCGCAGCTCGAGGAGCCGGGCGACGAGATGTTCGTAGTTCCGTGCAGACAGTGACTCTTCGGGCAACATGGGCGCGGGCTCGAATCGACGGCGGGCCACAATCGGGCCGTGTTCGGCCCAGGGCCACCAGGCTAGGTCGGGCACCTGAAGACCCGATGAGCTACGGCTGAGGAGTTCTGGAGGATGTTGTTTCGGCCCGGCCAGCCGCCGTCGTCGTCGTCGTCGTCTCCAGGCGGGCCTGCCGCGTGTTGACACCGGTTCGGTACTGGCAGTGAAACCGGTCACACCGCAGACTGTGAATGACCGGTGGGGTTCGCCGGTCGGAGGTGCTCATGAAGTCCCGCATCGCGTCCGTGCTCGCCGCCGCCGTGGTCCTGGCGGCGACCGCCGTGCTGTCCTCGAACGCTGCGGCCACGCCGCCGAGATCGACCCCCGCGGCGAGGGCGGTCACCTGCGGCACCTGGCGGTGGGCGGTCAAGACGCTCTCGGACCGGCGGGCGAGGGACGTGGATTACTCACCGATCGATCGCGGGGTCGACTTCCTGCGGAAGGTGTTCGCTCCGAGCGGGCTGACGAGCGCCACGAGACGCATCCACCAGTCGCCCGAGATGCACGTGTACCGGGTGCACGCCGACCTCATCCAGGCGGTCCGCGAACCCGACCGCGACATCCACCTGGTGATCTCGGTGCCCGGCCACCCGTTCCGAACGCTGATCACCGAGTTCCCCGACATTGCGTGCAAGGGCGCGGCCTGGTCGCACCGGAAGGCCCAGATCGCGTCCGCGCGGAGGGCGATGCTCGCCGACTGCGGCGACATCGGCTCGGGCGGGTTCACCAGGCTGAACGGCTCCGCGACGATCACCGGCGTGGGCTTCTTCGACGAGTCCCACGGGCAGACCGGCGCATCGCCGAACGGGATCGAACTTCACCCGGTGCTCTCGTACCGCGGAAGTTGCTCGAAGGCCGGTTCGGGCGGCGGCGGTGGTGGGGGCGGCGGCGGCTGTTCGCCCGCCTACCCGGACTTCTGCATCCCGCCGCCCCCGCCGGACCTCGACTGCGGCGACCCGCCGATCGCCGGCCACCACGACTTCAAGGTGCTGCCTCCCGACCCGCACGGCCTCGACGGCGACGGCGACGGGGTCGGCTGCGAGAGCTGACGAGCCCTGACCCAGGCGGTCAGGCCCGCGGCTCGGCCTGCGAGGATCGCCAGTCGTACGGGCTGGTGAAGCTCACCACCGCGCGCATGTAGTTCGACCGCTCGAACGACGCCGGGTCGGGGGAGGCCTGCTGCGAGAGGCTCCCGCGCGCCTGTTCCACCGATGCGTACTCGCGTTCCTCCAGCCATTGCCGCACGCCGTCCAGCACCACCCCGAGGTGCTCCGGCCCCTGACGGAACAGCGCCGACGCCATCATCGTCACGTCCGCCCCCGCGAGGATCATCTTCACGGCGTCCTCGGCCGTGTGGACGCCGGTCGTCGACGCCAGCGATGCGTTCACGCGACCGTGCAGGATCGCGATCCACCGCAGCGGCAGCCGCAGCTCCGCCGACGAGGACAGGTGCAGCGTCGGGTCGACGGAGAGCGTCTCGAGGTCGATGTCCGGCTGCATGAACCGGTTGAACAGCACCAGCCCGTCCGCGCCCGCCTCGACCAGCCGCACGGCCATGTTCGCCATCGAGGAGAAGAACGGCCCGACCTTCACTGCGAGCGGGATCGTCACCGTCGAGCGAACCTCGGCCACGAGGTCGAGGTAGCGCTGTTCGACGTCGGCGGACGTCTGCGAGGGGTCGGCCGCGACGTAGTACACGTTCAGCTCCAGCGCGTCCGCCCCTGCCTCCTGGATCAGCCGCGCGTACCGGGTCCAGCCGCCGTCCGACGACCCGTTCAGCGAACCGATCACGGGAATCCGGAGCTCCTGCTTCGTCTGTTCGAGGTGGCGGAGATATGCGTCCGGCCCGACGTTGTAGTCCTCGAGCTCGGGCAGGTACGTGGTCGCCTCGGCGAAGCTCTCCGCGCCGGTCTCGAGCAGGTGGTGGATCTCGAGCTCCTCGCGTTCGATCTGTTCCTCGAACAGCGACTGCATGACGATCGCTGACGCCCCCGCCGCCTCCAGTCGCTTGAGCGTGTCGCTCCGCTGGGAGAGCGTCGAGGCCGACGGCACGATCGGGTTGGCCAGCTCCAGGCCCAAGTAGCGGGTGGTGAGGTCGACGGCCATGTCAGTCCTCCTCCGAAGCCGAACCCGAATCGTCCGCCGGCGCTTGCCCGTCGCCGGCCGCGACCTCGCCCGGCGCGATCCGCGAGACGCCGGCGAGCTGCTCGTACAGCCGCCGACGTTCCACGACGTCCTCCTGCGCGACGGCGAGGAGCTCGTCCGCCTGCTCGGGGTTCGCCCGCGAGAGCATCGCGAACCGCGCCTCCTTCATCGTGAACTCCTTCAGCGGGATCGTGGGCTCCTTGCTGTCGAGCTGCAGGGGGTGCTCGCCGGTGGTGGCGTGGCGGGGGTCGTAGCGGTACAGCGGCCAGTACCCGCTGCGAACGGCCTCGGTCTGGTGCGTCATCGACGTCGACATGTCGATGCCGTGCGCGATGCACGTGCTGTACGCGATGACGAGCGACGGCCCGTCCCACGACTCCGCCTCGGCGAACGCCTTGATCGTCTGCGCGTTGTCCGCGCCGAGCGCGACCTGCGCCACATATACGTTGCCGTAGCCGGTGGCGAGCATCCCGAGGTCCTTCTTCCCGACGCGCTTTCCCGCCGCGGCGAACTTGGCCACCGCGCCCCGCGGCGTCGACTTCGAGGCCTGCCCGCCGGTGTTCGAGTACACCTCCGTGTCGAGCACGAGGATGTTCACGTTGCGCCCGGTCGACAGGACGTGGTCGAGCCCGCCGAACCCGATGTCGTACGCCCACCCGTCGCCACCGACGATCCACACGCCCTGGGGCACCAGCGCGTCGGCGACCGATAGCAGGTCGCGGGCGTCGTCCGTGCCGAGGTCGCCGAGCAGCTCGCGGAGCTTCGCGACGCGTTCGCGCTGGTCGCGGAGGCCGGCCTCGTCGGCCCGAGATTCGTCGAGGATCGCCGCCGCCAGCTCGTCGCCGATCTGCGGGCCGAGTCGCCCGACCAGCGCCCGCGCGTACGCCCGGCGCCCGTCGAGCGCGAGCCGCATCCCCAGCCCGAACTCCGCGTTGTCCTCGAACAGCGAGTTCGACCACGCCGGACCCCGGCCATCGGCGTTCTTCGCCCACGGCGTGGTCGGGAGGTTCCCACCGTAGATCGACGAGCATCCGGTGGCGTTCGCCACGAGGATCCGGTCGCCGAACATCTGGCTCAGCAGGCGCAGGTACGGCGTCTCGCCGCACCCGGCACATGCGCCCGACGCCAGGAACAACGACTCGAGCATCTGCGAGCCCTTGATCGACGCGACGTGCACCTCGGAACGGTCGGGGAGCGGGATCGAATCGAAGAACGCGAAGTTCGCCCGCTCCCGTTCGAGGTGGTCCTCCTTCGGCGACATGTCGATCGCCTTGTGCTTGACCTCCTCCTTGCTGCGCGCGGGGCAGACGTCGACGCACACGCCGCACCCCGTGCAGTCGTCGGGCACGACCTGGATCGTCATCCGCCGCCCGGGCCGCTCGCGGTCGCGCCACTCCTTGTGCAGGAACGATGCAGGCGCGCCCTCGGCCTCCGCCGGCTCGAACACCTTCATCCGGATCGCGGTGTGCGGGCAGACGAGCGCGCATTTCGCGCAGTCGATGCAGATCGACGGATCCCACACGGGGATCTCCCGAGCGATCGACCGCCGCTCCCACGCCGCGGTTCCCGTCGGGAACGTCCCATCCACGGGCATCGCGGACACCGGCAGCAGGTCGCCCCGGCCGTCCATCATCATCGCGGTGACCTTCCGAACGAACTCCGGCGCCTCGTCCGGCACCGCCGGCAGCCGGTGCAGCACGCCGTCGGCCGTCGCCGGGACCGCCACCTCGGCGAGCCCCTCGAGCGCCCGGTCCACCGCGGCGAAGTTCATGTCGAGCACGACCTGGCCCCGCTTCGCGTAGTTCTTCTGGATGGACGCCTTGATGCGGGCGACCGCGTCGTCGACCCGGAGCACCCCCGCCAGCGCGAAGAAGCACGTCTGGAGCACCGTATTGATCCGCCCGCCGAGCCCGACCTCGCTCGCGATGCGCTGCGCGTCGACCACGAACATCCGCAGCCCCTTGTCGACGATCTCCCGCTGCGTCTCGACCGGCAGGTGCTCCCAGACCTCGTCCGGTCCGTACGGGCTGTTCAACAGGAACGTCGCCCCCGGCACGGCCGCCTCGAGCACGTCCATCCGCTGCAGGAACCCGAACTGGTGGCACGCGACGAAGTTCGCGTGGTGGACGAGGTACGAGGACCGGATCGGCCGCGGCCCGAACCGAAGGTGGGACACCGTGACCGACCCCGACTTCTTCGAGTCGTAGACGAAGTACCCCTGCGCGTACAGGTCGGTGCCCTCGCCGATGATCTTCACGGACGACTTGTTCGCGGAGACGGTGCCGTCCGCGCCGAGCCCGAAGAACACCGCCCGCACCACGTCGTCGGGCTCGGTCACGAACGAACGGTCGACCTCGAGGCTCGAGTGGCTCACGTCGTCGTGGATACCGACCGTGAAGTGCGCCGTCGGCTCCCCGGCCGCGAGGTTGTCGAACACCGCCTTCGCCATCGCCGGGTCGAACTCCTTCGACGACAAGCCGTAGCGGCCGCCCACCACACGGGGCATCGCCGGGAACCGCCCGGCGGCGACCTCCTCGGCGATCGCGGTCACGACGTCCTGGAACAGCGGCTCGCCGGGCGCGCCGGGCTCCTTCGTCCGGTCGAGGGCGGCGACCGATCGCACCGACCGGGGAAGCGACTCGACGAACCCGCGGATGTCGAACGGCCGGTACAGCCGCACCTCGAGCACGCCGACGCGCTCGCCGGCCATGGCGTCCGCCGCCTCGCGGGCCACCTCCGCGCCCGAGCCCATGACCACGACGACGCGTTCGGCCTCGGGGTGGCCGTGGTACTCGAACAGCCGGTACCCGCGGCCGGTGAGCCCGGCGAACCGGTCCAACGCCGCCTGGACCACGCGCGGCGTGATCGCGTGGAACGGGCTCCCGGCCTCCCGGGCCTGGAAGAACACGTCGGGGTTCTGCGCGGACCCCCGGAGCACCGGCCGGTCGGGCGAGAGGCCGCGCTCGCGGTGCGCCCGGACCAGGTCGTCGTCGATCATCGAGCGCAGGACGTCGTCGCCGACGGGTTCGATGACGTTCACCTCGTGGGAGGTGCGGAAGCCGTCGAAGAAGTGCAGGAACGGAACGCGCGACTCGAGCGTGGCGGCGTGCGCGACGACCGCGAGGTCCTGGGCGGCCTGGACGGAGGACGACGCGAGCATCGCCCAGCCCGTGGTGCGGGCGGCCATCACGTCGCTGTGGTCGCCGAAGATCGACAGGGCGTGGGTAGCGACCGTCCGCGCGGCGACGTGCAGGACGGTTGGGGTGAGCTCCCCGGCCAGCTTGAACATGTTCGGCAGCATCAGCAGCAGGCCCTGCGACGCCGTGAACGACGTGGTCAGCGAGCCGGCCTGCGCCGCGCCGTGCAGGGCGCCCGCGGCGCCGGCCTCGCTCTGCATCTCGACCACCTGGGGAACCGCGCCCCACAGGTTCGCCCGGCCGCGCGCCGACCACACGTCGGCCAGCTCGCCCATCGCAGAGGCCGGGGTGATCGGGTAGATGGCCACGACCTCCGACAGTCGATGGGCCACCCGCGCCGCCGCCTCGTTGCCGTCGACGGTGATCGTGCCCGAGGGCTTGCTCCCCATGTCGCTCACGCCCTTCCCGGACCGGTTCCGTGCCGTCCGCACGGTCAGCCTAGCCACGGCCCAACGGGAGCGCGATGCGCCGATCGGCCCACGCGCGGGGGGCCCGACGCCCCGCTCCGCGCGCGGATCAGGTCGCGCCGCCCATGCACGACCCCCTGGTCGAAGGCCCGCTCTTCACCCCCGGGTCGGCTCCCGGACGCGAACGCCGGGCCGTGTGCCCCGGCTCGGCTACGAGCCGAACGTGTTCCAGGCCTTGCGGGCGAGCGACTCGATGGTGTCGATCCCGTACCGCATCGACGGGTTGTGGTCGGTGAGCACGGCGATCACGTAGTCGCGGCCGTTCCCGTCGATCCAGCCGATGCTGTTGATCCGCCACGCCGCGGCGTCGGGGAGCGGCAGCCAGCCGTTCTTCAGCGCCACCGAGGTGCCGGGCGTCGCGCCCCCGGACACGCCCCACCGCTGCCAATCGACGACGTGTTCCATCAGGTTGAGCCCGAACGCCCGCCAGTGGTCGTCGAGCACCGAGCCCGGAATCGCATAGTCGCGGACGAGGCGAACGTTGTCGGCCGCGGTGGTCGTGGTGAGTCCCCAGGACGAGTTCGGCGTGGTCGCGGTCATCCCCGCCAGATGGTCGAACGCCGCCACGCCCGACGCGCCGCCGACGGAATTCCACAGGTTGGTCGCGGCGTTGTTGTCGCTCACCTCGATCATCGGAACGATGTTCTGCTGCTCGAACGAGGTCAGCCCGCGGCCGGCGAGCTGCGCCCGGCGCAGGACGGCGCCCATGATCTGGACCTTGACGATGCTCCCGGTCTGGAACTCGCCCGAGGGGTTGAGGGTCCACGTCGTCCCGGTGTGCGCGTCGTAGACCGCGACACCGACGCGGTCGCTCCTCGACGCGACGTACCGGGTGAACGCGGTGCCGAGCGGCGCGGTGTCGGGCGCGAAGTTCGCCTGCGTCCAGTGGTGGCCGTCAATGGCGAGCGAGCACGTCGTCGCGATGCCCGAGCACGCGCCCTGCCACCCAGTGAACCTCGAGGTCGCCGACGGCGCCGCGAACAGCCGCACCGTGGACCCCGCCGCGAAGTCCGTCGAGCACACGCCCGGACACGCGATCCCGACCGGGAGGCTCCGGACGGTTCCGTCACCCGCGCCGCGCGTCGTCACTGCCAGGCTCCGCCCGCTGCCGGGGGTGTTCGCGAAGCTCGACGGGAGCCCGCGCCCGGCGAGGCCGGCCGCGGTGATCATCGCGGCGTTCCCGGCCCGGTCGACCAACCGGAACTGCCACACCGTCCACCTCCCCGGGTCCGCTCCCGCCGGGAGCGTGACGAGGTCGCGGTACTCGCCGTCGGTCGGCGTCCCGGCAACCAGGTGCGCCGCGTCAAACCTCGCCAGCACGAAGTGCCCCCCGGGGCTCCGGAACTGCACGTGGCTCACGGTCCCGACTCCGGCCGCCTTCAGGCCGGACGAGTCGTCCTTCAGATGGGCCGTGAACGCGATCCGCTGGGGAACATTCGAGGTGTCCAGGACCGCCGGCGAGACGCCGAAGTCGACGAGCGTCGGGGGTATCGTGTCGGCGCGCATGGTGCTCGACGGGCGGCCGAAGGCGGCGGACGCCGTGGAGGCGGTGGTGGGGAGGGCCGGCCACACGCACGTGGCGGCGGCGACCGCGGCGACGGCGGTGACGAGTCGGGCAGGACGTCGTGGCGGGTTCACGGTGACGGAAACCTCCGGGTCGCGGGTGGGAGCCGAGCGCCGGTGTCGGCGTCCGCGACGCTATCGGGCGAGCGGCGGAAAAGGGAGTCCAGCGGGGTTTGAATTGCGTTAGCGCGCCGGGCACCCGGGGCGGCGGTCCGATCGAGCGAATGGAGGCGAACGTGGGGGCACTGTCAGGGGTCACCGAGCTCCGGGTCTCGCTCACCGTGCAGGACTTCGAGGGAGCCGTCGCCCTGTTCCGCGACGCCCTCGGGATGCCGGTCGCCATGGAGTGGAGCGGCGAGAACGGCAACGGGGTGGTCCTGGCCGGCGGACGGGCCACGCTGGAGATCGTGGACGAACGGCACGCCCGGCACATCGACGAGGTCGAACGGGCCTCCGAACCTCCGGGTGCGGTCCGGCTCGCCCTGGAGGTGGCGGACTCGGAGCGGGTCGCAGCCGCCCTCGCTCCACACGCCGAAGCGGGGCCGGTGGCCGACACGCCGTGGGGCGACCGGAACGTCCGGGTCCGAACGCCGCACGGCGTCCAGCTGACCCTGTTCACGCCCTCCGGCGGCCGCGGAGCGATCGGCTAGAAGGGGTGTCGCCGGGACGTCCGAGAGAGCGGGCGAAGGGAATCGAACCCTCACCACCAGCTTGTAAGGCTGGAGCTCTTTCCCGCGTGACCAGCATATTTACGTCCCTGAGGACGCGCCAGGCCGCGGGTGGGCCGCGAGTGAGTCCCGGAGCATCCCGTCGAGGCCCTGGGCGATGGCCTCATCGAGCCGCGGAAAGGGCCCCCGTAGCGGTCCATCGTCACGGTGATGCTCGAGTGGCCGAGCCGTTCCCGAATGGCGAGGGGATGGGCCCCGCTGGCAATGGCGAGGGCCGCTGCCGTGTGCCGGAGCTCGTGGAAGACCAGGTTCTCGAGCT
>DATLUW010000386.1:0-4091 GCA_035577825.1 Actinomycetota bacterium
TTCGTGGCTACACGGTTCATGGTCTGGTCACCGCGGCCGCCGAGCTGGCCTGTGGGGTCGAGAATCCTACGCCAATCGATGGACGTTGGAAAGGGGAGGGGCGATTGAGTGGGGGAGGGCGACAAGGACTCCGTCGGTGTAGGCGAACTGCTCGCGCTGGGCGTAGGTGAATCCGGGGCCACGGTCCGCGACGCACCAGCCTGCGGACCGCCTGACGATCTCGGCCACCACAAGGCGATCCCGGCCACGAGCGCGACCGCGAGGGCGGCGGCGACCGCTACGAGCGCCACGCGTCGACCTCGATGACCGCCGCGTAAGCGGCGGTGGCCCCCCGAGTGGCGAGGCCCCGTCCAGGTCACCGGTGCGGGGGCATCTACCTCGAGCGCCGCGGCGGCTGCGTCGATGAGTTCCGCGCACATCCCGTAACGCTGGCGGGCCGACTTCGCCATTCCGCGCCGGACGACCTCGTCGATCGCGGGCGGCACGTCCTGCCGCACCTTCGCGATCAGCGGCGGCATCGACTGGACGTGCGCGTACATGACCCCGACCTGGTCCTCGCGGGGGAACGGCACCCGACCGGTCAGGCACTGGAACAGCACGCACGCCAGCGAATACTCGTCGGTGCGGCCGTCCGTCTGTCGCCCGGTGATCTGCTCGGGGGCCATGTAGTCGATCGTTCCGACGAACTGCCCCGTCGTGGACCCCTGCGCCCCGACCCGCTTGGTGATGCCGAAGTCCGACAGCAGCGCGCGGGGAACCCGGTCGGACTCGACCGGGCCCTCGAGCAGGATGTTCGCGGGCTTCACGTCCCTGTGCACGAGGCCGTCCGCGTGCGCGGCGTCGAGCGCCGCCGCCACCTGGGCGAGGATCCCGACCGCCAAGGCCGGATCGAGCGGACCGGCCGAGCGCAGATACGTGGACAGGTCGGGACCGTCGACGAACCGCATGGAGATGTACGCACGGCCGCCCTCGTCGGCGGCGTCGTACACCATCACGATGTTCGGGTGGTCGAGCGAGGCCGCGTGCTGAGACTCCCGGAGGAACCGCTCGCGGAACCCCTCGTCGTTCGCCAGCGCGGGCGCGAGCACCTTGATGGCGACCTTCCGCCCCAGCCGGAGGTGTTCGGCGAGGTAGACCTCGCCCATGCCCCCGCGACCGAGCAGGCGTTCGATCCGGTACGGACCGAACGTCGCACCTGCGGAGAGCGCGACCGGTTCCACCGCGCTGCTGTTCTACTCCTCCGGAACCGTGGTGCGCCAGCCCAATCCGCTTGCCTTCGGGAGGACCAGTAGCCGCGCATGGCGGCGGCCCGAACGCCGGCGGCCCGAATTTCGGCCGAACCCTGCGCGTCTACGGGCCGTATACAACGTGGGTGGGGCCGGATCGGGCTGTCCGCCGTCCGGGCGTACCATTCGGCCTCCATTCGCGTCCCAGCGCCGTCCGGGCCCTGTCGGGAGCCCGGTCCGAACGGTGGCTCGGTCGGGCACCCGGGGGAGGTGGTCCATTGCGACGCGTCATCGTCGCCTGCTCCGCGTTCGCGCTGCTCGTCGGCATGGTCGGGCTGACTGCCGGCGCCAGCGCCGCGTCACGCAGCACCGCAGCCAAGGCCAAGGTCAATCCGTACGGCGGCCTCGACTGCAACGGCTTCAGCCCCATCCAGAAGCCCATGAAGCTGCTCCAGTGCACCGATATCCGGTCGCTGGACGAGGGCAAGGGGTTCGAGGACAACGGCCACTACACGGGCCACGACGAGCCGATGAACCAGTTCTTCTCGACGGTCCCCGGCTCGGGCAACAGCATGCAGTACACGTTCCGGCTGCCGGAGGATCCGGCCGGTGCCGCCGACGGTTCGTTCACCGGGAACATCCACGACTTCATGCTCGAGATCGCGCCGTGGTTCTCCATGGTGCTGTGCGACACCCAGTCGTGGCCCGAGGCGGACAACCAGACCTGCACCCCGGACAGCGACGCGAACATCCAGGTTCCGCCGCAGCCCGACCACGCGCCGACGGCGTTCATGGAGGTGCAGTTCTATCCGCCGGGGTACCCGCCGAACCCGTTCGTGGGGGCGATCTCGTGCGACGAGACGCACTGGTGCTCGGCGCTCACGATCGACTCGCTGCAGCTGAACTTCGACTTCAGCGTCGGGAACGGCAACTGCATCGAGCCGGTGAACTTCGCGCTGGTGTCGCACGACGGCGTTCCGGCCGGCCCACCGGGGCCCGACCAGTGGCAGCTCAGCACGTTCACGCCGACCGCCGACACGCTGTTGATGAACCCCGGCGACCTGATGCGGATCCGGGTCCACGACACGGGCGCCGGCGTCCGGGTGGACGAGAAGGACCTCACGACGGGCGAGAGCGGCAGGATGGTCGCGAGCGTGGCCAACGGGTTCCGCCAGATCGTGTGGGACGACCAGAACTTCACCTGCAACGGCCAGCCGTACGCGTTCCACCCGATGTACGACACGGCCGCGCCGCCGGAGGCGAACGGCCAGCCCACCGCGTGGGCGGCGTGGAGCGCGCACACGGGCAACATCTCGTTCTCCTCGGAGATCGGGCACTTCGAGGCGCCGGACGGCGACAAGGACGACGCCGGGTGCTTCCCCGGTCCGCCGGAGGGCTGCCTCGGCACCGACGGCGACTTCGACGGCTACGGCTATCACCTGAACCCGGCCGGGTGGCCGGACGGGTCGTCCCGCACGCCGACGATGTTCGCGTACACGGCGCCGAAGAGCCTCGACCCCGGCGGGGGGTACTCGCAGTCGTACGAGAGCTACCGGTTCGAGACCGACATCCCCGGGATCGAGGGCGCGCACGGGAACTGCAACATCTTCACCGGGCAGAACTGCCACTACCCGCCGCGCCAGCACCGGTTCTACCCGTGGTTCCACAAGCTGCCGGACATCAAGGGCGGCCGCTGCGGGTGGGGGCTCGGCAACGACGTGCCGGGCCAGCTCGACAGCTACGGCGGGATGAACCAGGCCTGGGGCAGCCTGGAGACGACCGACTACGGCGGCGGGTTCGTCGCGGCGGAGAACTTCGCCACCGACGTGCTGCCGAACACCTGTCCGTAGCTCCGCGGGAACGAAGGCGATCGAGCGGGGCCGGGCGACCGGCCCCGCTCCCGCATTCGCGGCAGGAACTCCACACGCCGAGGTTGGTCAGGCTCCGGCGGCGTTCCCTACACTTGGCCGAACGCCCCCACCCCTTGACCATGGAGTCCTGACATGTCCCGAGTCCTGCTGATCGGCTGGGACGGCGCCGACTGGCGGATCCTCGATCCGCTGCTCGAGGCCGGCGCCCTGCCCAACCTCCAGGCGCTGATCGACCGCGGCGCGAAAGGCGTGCTGAAGAGCACCATCCCGACGCACTCATGGGCGGCGTGGCCGTCGTTCCTCACGGGTGTCGAGCCGGACGACCACGACGTGTGGGACATCCTCGAGCACGACCCGCCGGGCGCCGACAAGCACCTCCCGGTGACCTACCGCTCGATCAAGGAGCGGACGTTCCTTCGCGACCTGACGACGGGGGACAAGGAACAGCTGATGGTGAACGTGCCGCTGTCGTTCCCGCCGCCGGAGATCAAGGGTCGGCTGATCGCGGGCGGCGTGCTGCCGAAGGGCAAGCCGTTCACCTGGCCGCACTCGCTGGCCGACGACCTCGCGTCCGGCGGAACGCCGTGGCCGATCAACGGCATGTCGTGGACGACGTACCACAACAAGATCGAGCCCTACCTCGAGGAGGTCCACCGGGTCACGAAGCCCCGGATCACCGCCTCCGAGAAGCTCATCGACGAGACCGACTGGGACGTGGCGACGTTCGTGTTCTTCTCGACGGACCGGGTGCAGCACTGCCTGTCCGAGTTCCTTTCGCCCGACCACCCCGACTACGCGACGAACACGAAGACGCCGACCGCCGAGAAGATCCGCGACGTCTACCGGATGCTCGACGAGAACCTCGGGGCGCTCGTGTCGCGGGCGCGCGAGGACGATCTCGTGGTCTTCACGCGCAACACGACCGACGCGTTGAACCTGCTCGCCGGCGCGCTCCCGGCCGGCACGACGGTGCTGACGTACACGGGCGAGCATC
>DATLUW010000387.1:0-3918 GCA_035577825.1 Actinomycetota bacterium
CGCCGCGTGCACCGCCAACGTTCGCCCGACCGGGTCGTACGATGCGTCGCCCAACCCGACTCCGGACGGCGGCGCCGATGTCCGCCTCGACCTGACGCCTGCCGATCTGCCGTCGCCCATCGATCTCGGGCCCGCGTGCGACCGGGCGACGGGTCTCAACTGCCCGTGCGGAAACGGAAGGTTGGACCTGCCCGCGGAGTCCTGCGACGACGGCAACACGACGGGCGGCGACGGTTGCTCGCCCGACTGCAAGACGGAGACGGACTGGATCTGCACCGCGCCCGGGAAGCCCTGCAGCTCGACGGTCTCGTGTGGGGACGGCCTGGTCGGCGGAGCGGAGACGTGCGACGACCACAACCAGAAGTCGGGAGACGGCTGCGCGGAGGATTGCAAGATCGAGCCCGGATGGATCTGCCCGGCGATGGGCGCGCGCTGCATCCCGATCTGCGGCGACGGCATGGTGATGGGCGGCGAGACGTGCGACGACGGCAACGACATGGCCGGCGACGGTTGCAGCGACGCGTGCCGGGTCGAGGCGGGGTCCGCCTGCCCGATGCCGGGCGTCGCCTGCCACCCGACCGTCTGCGGCGACGGAACCCGCGAGGGGGACGAGTCCTGCGACGATGGCAACGTCTTCGGCGGCGACGGTTGCAGCGCCGACTGCCGCGCGGAGCCCGTCTGCATGGGCACCTCCGGCTGCGCCTCGCCGTGCGGCGACGGCCTCGTGCTGCTGGGCGAGGAATGCGACGACGGCAACACCACCTCGGGCGACGGTTGCAGCGCCGCCTGCACGCTGGAGCCGGGGTGGGACTGCCAGAGCGTCGGCGACGGCGACGACGGCCACCTTCGTGTGCCGGTGGTGTTCCGCGACTTCATGAGCCGCAGCGCGCCCGGTGGCCACCCGAACTTCGAGCCCGGCGTCGTGGGCCCGGTCGTGACCGGGATGGTGCAGCCCACGCTGGGCCCGGACCGTGAGCCGCGAATGACGGCGACCCCGCCCGCGACCGCGGGGCTCACGACGGCCGCCGACTTCGACCAGTGGTATCACGATTCGCCGCTCGGCAAGACCGTGCGCGACACGCTGGTCCTCGACCTGCAGCCTAACGGCACGTACGTGTACGACCACTCGGAGATCTGGAGCGCCGGTATGCCCGGCATGTGGACGACGCCGCCGTTCTTTCCGCTCGACGATCGAGGCTGGGCCGAACCGCCGAGCGGTCCGGAGATCGCTTACCTCCAGAGCTGCGACTCGGACCGCGTGAATCACAACTACAGCTTCACCAGCGAGGCGCGCTACTGGTTCGCGTACCAGGGCGGCGAGACGCTGGACTTCATCGGCGACGACGACGTATGGGTCTTCGTGAACGGGCAGCTCGCCGTGGATCTCGGGGGCGTGCACCGCGCCGCGACCGGCACGGTCACGCTGGATGCGGCGGGCGCCACGCGCTTCGGGCTCACCGTCGGGCGGATCTACGAGATCGCCGTGTTCCAGGCGGAGCGCCACATCTGCAACTCGTCGTACAAGCTGACGGTCGGCAAGTTCAGCCGGGAACGCACCGTTTGTTCGCCCCGGTGTGGCGACGGCATCGTCAACGGGCGCGAGATCTGCGACGACGGCGTCAACGACGGCAGCTACGGCGGCTGCCTCCCCGGATGCGGCGGCCTCGGTCCGTTCTGCGGCGACGGGAAGGTCGACGCGGCGGGGATGGAGGCGTGCGACGACGGGCGGAACCTCTCGACCTACGGACAGGCGGGGTGTGGCCCGGGGTGCCGCACGGTCCCCCGTTGCGGCGACGGCAAGATCGACGGCGTCTGGGGCGAGGAGTGCGACGACGGCAACACGACTCCCGGCGACGGCTGCACCGCCACCTGCAAGATGGCGGTCCAGTAGGGACGCGATTCGCGTGGGGAGTCGGCGAGCTCTGCTCGCCGCGTACCATCGCGGGAGGGTTTGGGAACCCTTTGAGGGTTCCCATGTGAATCAGGCGAGCTGCTTTTCCAGCCTGTCGAGCACCTCGTAGCAGGATCGCGTCCGGCAGGCTTACCCTGGTCTTTAGTCGTCCTGTGGCACGATAGCCGGATCATGAACGCACCGAAACGAGCCGAGACGAACGCCGCCGCCGAGCCGCGGATCTCTTACGCCATCGCGCGTCTCCACCAGCTCGTCTTCTCGTCCATCACCGAGCTGGCGGCCGGGCACGGCCTCACGGCGCTGCAGTTCACGACGCTCAGCGTGCTGAACCGCCACGGCACCCCGCTTTCGAGCTCGCAGCTCGCGCGGCGGTCGTTCATGACCGCGCAGTCGATGCACGAGGTCATTCACCGCCTGGAAGACGACGGGCTCATCGAAAGGAATCCGCACCCGGATCATGGACGCAAGCTGCCCGCCAGCCTCACCGCGAAGGGCCGCCGCGTCCTCGCCGCGTGCGAGGAGGCCGTCGCCGACTTCGAGGCGACGATGCTGAGCGGGTTCAGCAAGTCGGATCGCAGGACCTTCCTCAAGATCGTGAAGTCAGCGGTCCACAATCTGGGTGGCGGCTTCGGCGACGGGGGAGCGCCCGCGGGAAACGCCGAAAGCCCGTCGTCGGTGCGCGCCCGCCGCCGGCCGTAGCCGGGGGCCGACGCGCTCAGCCCGTTCTCAGTTCTGCGCCTTTATGTACGTTCTGCACTCGGGAATCGGCGCGCCGTCTGACGCGGCCGTGCAGGTCCCCGGGCTCTGCAACGGCGGGTATGACGCCAGGCCGTTCGCCAGCTGGGTGGTCAGCGTCGAACCCGTCAAGTCGTACGCGCCGCTCATGCTCTGGCCCACGGGGAGGTACGTCCCCGATCCCGCGTCGAAGGTGACTTGAAAGTGGTGAAGCGCGTTGTCGTACGCGGTGATGGTCCAGTGCGATGACCACATCCCCTCGACGTCCGTGTAGACCATGGATCCGTTGCTGATCGTGAGGTCATGCGGGACGTCCGACGGGCCCAGATAGATCCAGGCGCCGTCGATCGCGAATGCTGCGGGCGGCGTCGAGGTGCTTCCTCCGCAACCCGGAACCAGCAGCATCGCGATCGTGATCGTCTTCGTGATCGTTCCGGCCAGACGACGGCTCTTCATGGTCACTGGGCGAAGCACTCCTTCATCATCTCGGACCAGATGAGGTCGCCGACGTGGTTTCCGCCCGACTGGGTCGGATGGAGGCCGTCCGAGGTGTCGCCGTTGACCCACACCGGTCGCAGGTCGACCCAGTGGCACTTGGGTGACGTCGATCCTTCGCACGTCGTCTGCATCATCGGCATGGTGGCGTCGAGGCAAGACTTCAGCGTGGCGTTCGATCCCGGCGGGTTGCCTGGTTCCGGATAGCGCGTGTAGATGACCTCCTTCACGCCGGCGGTGCCCATCTTGCCGAGCAGGGTCTTGAACGTGTTCGCACACGTGGAGCACGCGGAGCTGCCCCCGTTGAGGCAGTCGATACCGCCGCCGTCCATGATGATCCACTTGGGCATGGCGCCGCCCTGCGTGGCCGCGGTCCACTCCGTGGTCGCGATGTAATTCATGTTCTGTCCGCTGACGGCAACGTTGTGGTACGTGTCGCTCGCGCCGAGGGAGCCGGCCTTCCGGGCGTTGTCCTGGATCCGGTTCACGATGTACTGCGGCGAGATCGCGTAGAACGACTCGCCGAGGACAGCGACGTCGGAGCCTTTCGTTTGCCCCTTCTGGCACGCGCCGGAGCCGCCGCCGCCGGTCGTGCCGGCGGTGCCGGTCGTCCCCGTTCCCGCTGCGCCGGCCGTGCCCGTTCCCGCTGCGCCGCCGCGGCCGCCCGCGCCCCCTCTGCCGCCGAGGCCCATCATGCCGCCGCGTCCGCCGCCGCCGCCCGCGCCGGTCACGCCGCCCGCACCGCCGCCGCCCGTTCCGGTACCGGTCGAGCCGGC
>DATLUW010000388.1:0-3351 GCA_035577825.1 Actinomycetota bacterium
GCGTGTCGAGGAACAGCGTCGGCGGGTCGGTCGGCGCGACGAACGACCACCGGTCGAACGACCACATCGCCTTCTCGAAGTCGTCGACGCCGGTGGTTTGCCGGGCGTAGCCGGCTACCGCCTCGCGGACCTCGCCGTCGACCCGGTCGGGGTCGTTGCCCCATCCCTGGAACGCCCAAAACGCGGCGAGGGCGTTGGCGACGATGCGCCGGCCGGCGGGCGAGGACTCGACGCGGTGCCGCCAGTCGGCGGTGATGTTCCAGTCGTCGGTCACGTCGTGGTCGTCGAAGATCATGGAGGTCGGGGTGTTGGCGAACAGCCGGCGGATGCGGGGGAGCGCCGCGCGCGTTCGCTCGAGCGCCCGGATCTCGCTCCGGTACTTCCGGCGGTCCCGCAACGGCGCGTGGAGGTCGAGCTGGCCGGCCCGCGGGAGGCGCTCGGGCCAGTTCCGTTCGTTCCAGGCGGTGGCATACATCGCGAAGTACTCGCCGAGCTCCATCAGGTGGTTCGCCGATTCCGGGCCGGTGAACCCCGCGTGCTCGTGGACGAGCTGCTTGCGGCCGTACACGGGGATCTCCTCCGCCGGCGGGAGGCCGGGAACGTCGTCGGCGCGCCCGAGGAGCTCGCGGCCGAGCTCGGTGAGGTGGCGGGCGAGCGGGCCGGGCACGTCGTCCGCGTAGATCTGGTCGCCCGTCAGGAACAGGGCCGACGGGCGATGCCCGACGTCGAGGGCGAATCGGTGCACGAGCGCGTCCGCCGCTCCGAGCGCGTCCTCGCCGCCGGAGTGGAGCTTCCGGCACGAACCGTGGAGGACGTTCAGCGCAGGGGTGTCGCGCCGGATGAAGAACGACGGCAGCGGGAGCCCGCGGTAGGCGATCCGGTCCGGGTCGTCGGGTTGGAGCAGGCCGAGATCCTTCAGACGGCGCTCACCGTCGACGACCAGGTCGTAGCCGAGCAGCACGTCCGTCGGGAATCCGGTGCCGTCTTCGTTCGGCCGCATGCGAACCAGGTGGACGAACAGCCGCTCGCCGACCTGGACCGAATCGGCCTCGCCGCCACCGACCGGTTCGCTCGGTCGATCGCCGTCGAACCGGACGACCTCGCCGCGAATCCCGGCCTCCTCGGAGGTCGCCAGCCATACACAGACCTGGCCGGGTTCGGTCCTGCGAAGGAACGGCCCGGCCAGGAGCCATTCGAGCTCCATCTCGCAACATCTCCTCGCGGGCCTCTCCGAAGGTCTACCCGCGGAGGCGATGCGCCACGCCTCGGGGGTCCGGTCGTCCGGGCGCCGGGTATCCTTCCGGGCCGAACCGGCGTCCAACACGCCGGTACCACCGGCGCCGGTAGCTCAGTCCGGATAGAGCGTCTGACTACGGATCAGAAGGTCGGGGGTTCGAATCCCTCCCGGCGCGCGAAGTCCCTGGTGGATGGCCACATCCGAAGACCTTCCCAGTGGGCGGGAACGGTGCATGTGTGCCCGCACAGCGCTGGCGACTCCGGATAGCCGATAACTGTAGGCGGCAGATTCTGCTCGATCTGGCGGCGCAGTCCCTTTCGGGCCGGGGATCATTTGCTCATTCGAGACTTGGATGGGATCGACCGAAGGCACCGTGTCTAGATGAAGACGACTCCGATCACCAGAAGCACCCCATAGAAGACGAACGGCGGGATGTCTCCGAATCGGAGGTATCCCACCAGGAACAGGATGTCGGCTCCGATCGCCACCCATCCCGGCCATGCGGGGATATCGGCGAGGAGGATGCTTACGCCGAGCAGGGCTAGACCGGCGATCGTCAGGACCACATATGTTCGGAAGGGCCAGGCCGACAGGGACCCAAGTGCGAAGTCGCGGATGCGCGTTCCCCGAAGATAGAGCGACCAGCACCACGCCATGGCGGCAAAGGACATCGAGGCGAAGCCAATCCAGAGCACAGCCCTTCCCCGGCCCTCGTTCCAGTGGGCAGCGAGGACGCCCACCCCGAGGGCGGCGATCAGCGCTCCCAGCCCGTAGAGCGGTTGAGCTGCACGCCACGAGCGTGCACGGGTCTGGAGCATCTTGAGGCGGGCGTTCGGATCGCCCTCGGTGAACACCCGTGGGACGCCAATCGCGGCGCCGACCCAGAAGACCACTGCGCCGACGATCAGCAACAGCCCGGCCGGGGCGTCGGACGTCACGACCTCACTTCGCACCTCGGTCAGCGGTGTCCGCAAGGTGCGCCTCGTGGAGCCGAACGGGCTGGGAGACCCCTTTCAGGCTCACCGAACCGACTTCGGTGAACGCGATTCGTGGGTCCGTCGTGAGCTGCACGACTTCATCGGTCACCAGAACCTGTCCGGCCTTGGCATGTCCGGCGATCCGCGCCGCAAGGTTGACCGTCCGACCGAAGTAGTCACCGTCCTGGAAGACCACCGGGCCTGCTGTGATGCCCACATGGGCCGGTAGGAGGTCCGCGGCTTCGATCTCGTTTCGCGTCTCGAGGGCAAATGACACCACGGCGGAGGGCTCCTTGAAGAAGACCATCACCCCGTCGCCCAGCCACTTCACCGGTCGGCCTCCCCGCGCGTGTGACCCTCGCTGGACGAGCGTTCCCACCAGGGCCGCCACCGCGGCCGCTGCTTCATCGCCACGCTGCTCGGTGAGCAGCGTGTATCCGGTCAGGTCCAGGAAGCACATCGCGGGCGGACGGGCGATGCTGCGGTGCAACCCTTCCAGCTCCAGCGTCGTTTCCACTGCCTCCACAATGTTGGCCATCCACGTGTGCTCGGACTGGGCGTGGTAGACGGAAAGCAGCGCCGGGTCGAGGAGTGGAACCATGCTTTCGTTGGCTTCCGATGCTGCCTTCACGACGTCTGACCAGTTCAGGCCAGCCTGAAGCATCGGGTCCATGATCTGGGTCCGGTAGAAGTTCCCGTCGGCCTCGGCGATCCGTCGCATGTTCTCGCCCCAGCTCCGGATGTGTCGTTCCAGGACGAGAGGGTCCGCGCCCATGGCGATGAGCGTCTTCACCAGCGGCACGAGAAGGAGCTCGTCCTCCCGCACTCGATCCTCCGGCCCAGGCCGTGCGTACCCCATCGACTCCCGGATCGTCAGAAGAAGCTCGACGCTCAGGCCAGAATCGAGGCTCAGCTCGTGATAGGTCGTGGCGGCGAGCCCACCGAACCGGTCCCAGTACGGGGCGTCGAAGAACGCGAAGGACAAAGCGCCCATCCGCACGGCCGAGCCCATCGCCTCCAGGGGAACTCCGCCCTGTTCGAGCCCGCGGATGAAGCGGACCCTCCGCATGTCGGCTCGCGAGAACGGAGCGGCGGTCGCGTCCGGGGAGATGATGTAAAGCTCCACGAGCCGATCGA
>DATLUW010000389.1:0-2133 GCA_035577825.1 Actinomycetota bacterium
CCCTTCACGACGTCGGCGGCGGCCTGGCCGGCGATCGTGTTCGCGCCGAACGAGGCCGGCAAGGCCGCCGCCGACGTCGTGAAGGGGTACCTCGGCAACGTTCCCGAGGTGAAGGCGGGGCCGGGTCAGCTGGAGGGCAGCGCGGTCGCCGTGATCGTGAACTCGGCCTACGCCGGGAATCCGGTGGCGCCGGCGCCGTCGGGCGGCGGGTCCGGGTCGACGAGCTGCTGAGCCGATGAAGGCGCTGGTCCTCTCGGGAGGGGAGGGATCGCGCCTCCGGCCCATCACCCACACCAACGCCAAGCAGCTCATCCCGATCGCGAACACGCCGATCCTGTTCCACGCCCTGCGGGCGATCGCGGACGCGGGAATCGTCGAGGTTGGGATCGTGGTCGGGCACACGGCCGACGAGGTGCGCGGGGCGGTGGGGGACGGGTCGGCGTTCGGATTGCAGGTGACCTACGTGCCGCAGGAGGCGCCGCTCGGCCTGGCGCACGCGGTGCTGACCGCGGAGGAGTTCGTCGGCGACGAGCCGTTCGTCATGTACCTCGGCGACAACGTCCTGCTCGAGGGCCTGCGCGGGTTCGTCGAGTCGTTCGAGGAGCACCGCCCGTCCGCGCAGATCTTCCTGGCGAAGGTGCCCGAGCCCGAGCGGTTCGGCGTGGCGGTGCTGGAGGGCGACCACGTCACCCGCCTGGTCGAGAAGCCGAAGGAGCACATCTCCGACCTGGCGCTGGTCGGCGTGTACCTGTTCGACCGTTCGATCGTGGAGGCGGCAAGGACGCTGGAGCCGTCCTGGCGCGGCGAGCTCGAGATCACCGACGCGATCCAGCGCCTGATCGACGACGGCCGGGCGGTCCGGGCGGCGATGGTCGGCGGCTGGTGGAAGGACACCGGGCGGCCGGAGGACCTCCTCGAGGCGAACCGCATGATGCTCCGCCAGCTCACGTCCCGGAACGACGGCGAGGTCGACGACCGGTCGCGCCTCGAGGGGACCGTCGTGGTCGAACGCGGCGCGAAGGTCGCCCGCTGCGCGATCCGAGGCCCGGTGATCATCGGCGAGGGAACGGTCGTCGAGGACTCGGTGATCGGCCCCGACGTGTCGATCTCCTACGGCTGCACGGTTCGCGGCTCGGAGATCGAGGACTCGATCGTCATGGAGCACTGCACGATCGCGGACGTCCGGGCGATGGCGGGTTCGATCCTGGGCAAGGGCGTCGACGTCCGCCGCGCCACGCGCCCGGAGATGTACCGCCTCATCGTCGGCGACCAGAGCCAGATTCAGGTCTACTGACCCGCGCCCGGCGGGTTGCGCACCGGGCGTACCCTGGTCGCGAGGTGTTCGAGCGGTTCACGGATCGGGCCCGCCGTGTTGTCGTCCTCGCGCAGGGCGAAGCGAGGATGCTCAACCACAGCTACATCGGCACCGAGCACATCCTCCTCGGGCTGGTCGGCGAGGGCGACGGCGTGGCCGCGAAGGCGCTGGAACAGCTCGGCATCTCGCTCGAAGGGGTGCGCGCACAGGTCCTGGAGATCATCGGCGAAGGAGACGCGGAGCCGACGGGGCACATCCCGTTCACCCCACGGGCCAAGAAGATCCTCGAGCTGTCGCTTCGCGAGGCCCAGCAGCTGCAGCACAAGTACATCGGCACCGAGCACATCCTGCTCGGTGTCGTTCGCGAAGGCGAGGGCGTCGCCGCCCAGGTACTCGGGAAGCTGGGCGCCGACCTGATCAGCGTCCGCCAGCAAGTCATCAATCTGCTCTCCGGGTACCCCGGGAAGGAGGCTGCGGAGGGCGTCGTCGTCGAGGAGGGCGACGTCGAGGCCGCCATGGGCGCGGCGACCATCGAGCGCCGAAGGGGACCGGCATGGCGGGTCGAGCGACTCGGCCCGAACGTCGGTCTCCGGCGCCGGGAGGGCGATCCCGAACGGACGCCGGTCTGCCCGCGGTGCGACGCGGATCTCGTGGCGTCGGTCCGCTATCGGGTCCAGGATGTTGCCCACGAACAGGAGGGCGTGCCGCCGCGAACGGCCGCGTTCCTCTACTGCGCGGAGTGCGGCCGGGTGGTCGTTGCGAACCTGCTCGAACCCGACACCGGGGACCCCGCGTCGACGAGTGTCACGCCCGAGGCC
>DATLUW010000390.1:0-2009 GCA_035577825.1 Actinomycetota bacterium
AGATCAGCAAGTCCATCACGAGCGAGGTCGGGCTCGCGTCGACGAACGAGGCCCAGGCGCTCGCGCTCGGGATGGTCGTGCTCGTGGCGATCGTCATGACCCTGTACGCCCTGCTCCAGCGACGGACGAGCCGATGGCTGAGATAGCCGGCGCCCTCGACCCCGCGGCGACCGTCGCCGTGAAGGCGCCCGGCGGCGGCATCTACGGCCGGCGACGCCGCCGCCAGAAGATCTTCCGGTTCGTCGTGTTGCTGCTGTTCGGGGCGTTCTTCATCATCCCGCTCTACGCGATGGTCGCGTTCTCGTTCCAGGGGACCGAACCCGGGACGCACACGCTCTCCGCGTGGACGTCGATCGTCAGCTACCCGGGCCTGCTGAGCGCCATCACGATTACCCTCGAGCTCGCGGTCATCACGGGCGTGGTCACCATGGGGCTGCTCCTCCCGACGATGATCTGGGTCCGCCTGCGCGTCCAGCGGCTGAGCCGGGTGATCGAGTTCATCTGCCTGCTGCCGCTCACGATCCCCGCCATCGTGCTGGTCGTCGGGCTGGCTCCGGTGTACCGGCAGATCCGCATCCACGTCAGCCTGTCCGCGCTGATGCTGTTCGGCGTCTACGTGATCCTGGCGCTCCCCTACGCCTACCGCGCGCTCGCCAACGGGCTGGAGGCGATCGACGCCCGGACGCTCGCCGAGGCCGCGCGCAGCCTGGGGGCAAGCTGGTTCACCGTGATCGTCCGGATCATCATCCCGAACCTGTGGCAGGCCATCCTGAACGCCACCCTGCTCACGGTCTCGCTCGTCCTGGGCGAGTTCACGATCGCCAGCCTGCTGCTCTACGTGAACCTCCAGGTGGCGTTATACGACATCAGCAGATCGAGCCTGAACGCCGGTGTCCTGTTCTCGACGTCGGCGGCCGCGCTCCTGTTCTCATTCGTCCTCCTGCTCGCCCTGTCCTACGTGGGGCGTCGCAGGAGTCGGGCACGGGGGATCCGATGACTGCAGCCGAAGCCGCAACCGCCACCGCCGACCGCAGCGGGGTCGAGGTCCGCCTCGAGGGGCTCCGGCGCCAGTACGGCTCCGTGGTGGCGCTCGACGGGTTCGACCTCACGATGTCGCCGGGCGAGCTCGTCGCCCTGCTCGGGCCCTCGGGGTGCGGGAAGACCACGACGCTCCGGCTGCTCGCGGGCCTCGAGGACGCCGACGGCGGCCGGGTGGTGGTCGGCGGGAAGGACATCACCGGCGTGCCGGCCAACAAGCGGAACATGGGCATGGTGTTCCAGGCGTACTCGCTGTTCCCCCACTTCACGGTGTGGCAGAACGTCGCGTTCGGGCTGCGCCTGCGGAACGTCGACAAGGCCGAGCAGAAGAAGCGGGCCTACGAGATGCTCGACCTCGTCGGGCTGTCCACGCAGGCCGAGCGGTACTCGCATCAGCTCTCGGGCGGCCAGCAGCAGCGCGTCGCACTCGCCAGGGCGCTCGCGATCCAGCCGGAGGTCCTGCTGCTCGACGAGCCGCTGTCCGCGCTCGACGCCAAGGTGCGGGCCCAGCTCCGCGACCAGATCCGCCAGATCCAGCTCGAGGTCGGCATCACGACCCTGTTCGTGACGCACGACCAGGAGGAGGCGCTCGCCATCTCCGATCGGGTCGGGGTGATGCGGGACGGGCACCTCGAACAGCTGGCGAACCCCACCGAGGTGTACGCCCGGCCGGCGACGTCGTTCGTGGCCGAGTTCGTGGGCCTGTCCAACCGCCTCGAGGGCGAGGTACGCGACGGCCGCGTGGAGGTGCGCGGGGTCTCGCTCCCGCTGGTCGACCCCACGACCCCCAACGGCCGCGTGATCGCCCTCGTCCGCCCGGAGGCCGTGACCATCGCCGCACACGCGTCGGACGACTCCGGCCCGCTGGTCGGCTCCGTGATCGCCGTGACGTTCTTGGGGGCCACGAGCCGCGTCACCGTGGACCTCGGCGACACGACCATCTTGGCCCAGCTGGGAACCGCGGAGGCGGC
>DATLUW010000391.1:0-5334 GCA_035577825.1 Actinomycetota bacterium
GCTCGGCGGCGACACCGAGATCATCCCCGAGCGGCTCGGGTTCAACACCTCCTTCTACCAGGTCGAGCACATCGCCGCCGACATCTACTACTCGTGCCTCGACGGCAACTGGGATGCGGACGGTAACTCCGAGTACGGCGAGGGGTTCCAGGACGAGTTCACGCCCGGCGACAACGCCGATCTGATGCCCGAGGTGTACGTGGGCCGTTCGCCGGTCTCGACGGTGGGCGAGGCGCAGACGTTCGTGAACAAGACGCTCGCCTACGAGAAGACGCCGACCTCCGGCTACACGGCGAACTGGCTGTTCTTCGCCGAGGTGCTGTTCCCGCAGCCCTACAACGGCACCGGCCCCATCGACCTGGACGGCGCGCAGCTCGCCGAGGACATCCTGCATTTCACCGACCTGAACCCGACCCTGAACGTCACCCGCCTGTACGAGAACTACACCAGCGCCGTCTACCGGCCGGGAGCGCTGCCCGAGACCAAGGCGGCGGTCCTTCCCCAGTTGAGCGCCGGTCCCGGGCTGGCGCTGCACGTGGGGCACGGATACCGCAACTCGATGTCGTGCGGCGACGAGACGATGGTCAACAACGACGCCTCCGCGCTCACGAACGGCAGCAAAGTGTTCAACCTCTACGCCATCGACTGCACCTCGAGCGCCATCGACTTCCCGTGCATCGGCGAGGCCTTCCTCAAGAACCCGAACGGCGGCTCGGTGACGGTGATCGGCTCGACGCGGTTCGACTTCCCGACCGCCGGCAGGGCCTACCAGCAGGAGTACTTCCGCCTGTTCTTCGAGGACAGCGTCTCCGCGGTCGGTGAGCTGCAGGCGCGCCAGAAGCTGCCGTTCGTCGCGTTCTCGTACTACGACGGCGTCAACCGCTGGACGCAGATGACGCTGCTCGAGCTGGGCGATCCCGAGCTGCGCATGTACAACGGCAACTGGCGCACGATCGCGGCGTCGTCGTCCTCCACGTTCCCGCTCGGCGACTCGACGTTCTCGGTGAACGTCACGAGCGGCGGCAACCCGGTCGCGAACGCGCGCGTGACCGCCTACAAGGCGGGCGACGACATGGGCACCGCGCTCACGAACGGCAGCGGCGTGGCGGCGGTGCCGTTCCGGCCCGATTCCACCGGCCCGTTCCTGCTCACCGTGACCGCTTACAACGCCAAGCCGTTCCAGATCACGCTCAACGTCACCGCGTCCGGCGCCGCCCAGGTGTCGGATGCCGCCGTGACCGTGGACGACGACAATGCCGGCGGTACCACCGGCAACAGTGACGGCTTCGCCGACGCCGGCGAAACCGTCGACCTGCGCGTGGCGCTGCGGAACCGCGGCGGCGCGGGCACGAACGGCGCCGTGTCGGCGACGCTCGCCACGACCGATCCGTTCGTGACGCTGCTCAACGGCAACGGCACCTACGGCGCGATCGCCGCCGGCGCGACCGGGAATCCGGTGACGCCGTTCCGGATCTCGCTGCCGGCGAACATGCCCGACCAGCGCGAAGTGCCGTTCTCGCTCACGATCTGGGATGGCACCCGGAGCTGGAAGGAGGCGTTCCAGGTCACGGCGCGCTCGCCCGAGCTCTATCACTACGAGCAGACCATCACCGAGTCGCCGGGCAACAACGACGGCCGCCCGACCACGGGCGAGACGGCGACCTACACGCTCAAGGTGCGCAACAACGGCAGTGGCGTGGCGCGCGGCGTGACCGCGAAGCTGCGCGCGTTGAACGGCTCGGCCACGGTGACGGACAGCGTGGTCACGATCGGCGACATCGCGCCCTACACCACCGGGCAGGGCGACGCGTTCGTGTTCAGCGTCACCGCCACGGGTGCGGTGTTCCAGCTCGAGATCAGCGACGCGCTCCAGGTGCGGCAGGTGCAGACGCTCGACCTCACGTTCCCCATCTTTCCGTTCAGCCTGGCGGCCGTCGGCGAGGCTGACGCGGTGAAGCTCACCTGGGACCCGAACGCCGAGACCGACCTCTTTGGCTACAACGTCTATCGGAGCACGAGCCAGGCGGGGCCGTTCACCAAGGTGAACATCGTGCCCACCGACCGGATCTCGTACTTCCACGACGAGTCGCTGCCGCCGCTGACGAAGTTCTACTACCGCGTCACCGCGGTGGATTCCTCGGGCAACGAGTCCGCGTTCTTCAACACCATCAGCGTGAGCACGAACCCGCCGCACCACGCGATCTTCCCGGTGCCGACGAACGGCACCACGCCGTCGTCGGTGGCGGTGGAGTTCGCCTACTCGACGAACATGGCCACGATCGCCGCGGGCTCCGACCTGCTCTACGTCCTGAACGCCGATGGCTCGGCGCCCGTGGACGCGGACGGCCAGGGTGCGACGCTCGGGGACTTCTCCACGCGCGGCGCCTACTTCGCCGCCGGCCCGTCGATGAGCGTGCTCGCGCCGGGCGAGGGCATGTCGTTCATTGCGCCGTCGTGGGATTCCACCGGCCTCTACGTGTTCGACAAGAACGGCCAGCTGCGTCCCGGGTTCCCGTTCAAGATCGCCGACGCGATCTGGTCGAGCGCGGCGATCGGCGACCTGAACGGCGACGGCCAGATGGAGATGGCGTTCGGCTCGAACGGCAACAAGTTCTACATCATGCGCGCGAACGGTCAGGAGTGGATGGACGGCGACGCGAACGCGTCGACGAAGGGCGTGTTCAAGGTGCTGGGCCAGCCCATCAACTTCGGCACGCCGGCGCTGGCGGACCTCGACGGCGACGGGCTGCCGGAGATCATCTACGGCAGCTTCGACGGCAAGCTCTACGCGTGGAAGTCGAATGGCACGAACGTCCCCGGCTTCCCGTTCACGACGAACGGCAGCATCACCTCCTCGGCCGCGGTCGGCTACCTCGACGGGCCGGGCGACACCTCGCCGGAGATCGTGTTCTCGACCACGGCCGACTCGCTGTACGTCTTGAACGCCAACGGCCAGCGCCGCGCCGGCTGGCCGGTGCGCGCGAGGGCCGGTGGCTCGAGCCGCTCGCCGTCGCCGGCGCTCGCGGACATGAACAACGACGGCTTCCTCGACATCGTGCACCTCGGCACCGAGGGCCTCGTGTGGGCCTACAACCGCAACGGCACGGTGCTCGCGCCGTGGAACGGCGTGCGCTACACGCCGATGACCTCGGGCGCCTCGGAGTCGAGCCCGGTGGTGGCGGACATCAACGGCGACGGCTTCAACGACATCGTCTGCGGCGGCGAGGACAGCCAGCTCACCGCGCTCTCGGGCGCCGACGGCAGCGTGCTGCCGGGCTTCCCGATCCAGCTCGGCGGCGAGGTGCGCGGCACGCCGGCGCTGGCGGACATCGACAAGGACGGCAAGACCGAGATCGTGCTCGCCGGCTGGGACAAGAACATCTACGTCTGGGACTACGACTTCCCGTTCTCGCCCGGCAAGACGCCGCCGTGGCCGCAGTTCCACCACGATGCCCGCCGCACCGGCTTCGCCAGTGCGCCGCTGTTCGTGGGCGTGGGCGATGGCCCGGCCACGGGCCCGGGCGCGGTGCGCACGCTCGAGTTCGCGCCGCCGTCGCCGAACCCGATGCGCACGGGCTCGAGCGCGGCGACGCTGGACCTCGCGGTGCCGAGCACGATGGCGGGCGGCCAGTACGACCTGTCGATCTTCGATCTCTCGGGCCGCCGCGTGAAGCGCGTGGACAGCGGTCTCGCTCCCGTGGGCCGCTTCAGCCTCAAGTGGGACCTGCGCGACGAGAAGGGCCGCCCGGTGGATGGCGGCGTCTACTTCGTCCGCTTCACGCTCGGCGGCAAGAGCGTCTCGCACAAGCTCGTCGTACTCCAGTAATCACGGCACCGGCAGTTCGCGGGCGGGCTCCGATGGGGGCCCGCCCGCCGTGTTTCACGGCAGCAGCACCACCTGCTTCTGGTCCCGGAACGAGCCCGCGGTGAGCCGGCAGAGGTAGACGCCCGGCGGAACGGGCGAGCCCTCGGCGGTTCCGTGATCCCAGAGGATCGCGTGAGCGCCCGCGAGGAAGTAACGATCCGCGAGCGTCGCCACGCGCCGGCCCTGGGCGTCGAAGACCTCGAGCCGCACCAGCCCGGCCGCCGGCAGCTCGAAGCGCAACGTCGTGCTCCGAGCGAACGGGTTCGGAAGCATCTCCAATCCCCTCGCGGGTCCGGGATCCACTCCCGGGTCCGCGGTCGCCTGGAGTCCGGGACCCGCCCGCCGATCCGGACTCGAAAGCTCGGCCGCGGCGCCTTCGACGACGTACGTCTTGATGTCGGCAGGCGACGGGCAGGGCGGGTCCGAGACCGGCCAGCACCAGTTGCTGCTCCACACGACGCGACGGCCATCCCGCGACGGCACGGCGTGTGGCTCGGCCCGGAACTGCTGCGTCTCCGTGAGCATGGGATCGCCGTCGAACGAATGCTGGCGCGCGAACCGCTCGAAGGCGCCCCGGCCATCGGTGCTGAGCGCCACGATCTCGTCGTCGAACCGCTTCCCCGGAGCGACATCGTAGGAGACGAAGCACCAACCCGGCCGGTCGACGTTGCGACAGGAGACGTGCATGGCGGGGGCCTCCGTGAACCATCTCGGGGGGTTCGACCCGACGTCGGGCGGAGACAGCGTCACCCGCTTGCCCGTCGACAGGTCGACGCGAAGGATCCTTCCCACCCGGTTGGCCGTGTTCAAGCAGCTGTTGATGCCGATGAGCGCCGCCTGTGCCGCGCTGCGGCCCGTCAGGTCCGCGTGCTTGAGCGGATGCACCCACCCCGCGCGCTCGTCGAGCGGGGTTCCGTCCATGCGTCGCCCGCACGGGACCGCCTCGGTCATCGCGTGGGGCGTGAACGCCAGCGTGGTGCGGTTGAAGTCGAAGACGCGGGTGCAGTCCCGGTTGTCGGCGGCGGAGTCCCCCTGGTCCGCGTACTTCACCACCAGGAAATGGCCATCGGGGGAGATCGAGAACCAGCCCACCTCGCAGTTGTCGTTCGGGGCGAGGTCACAGTCCGGCACGGTCCAGGACGTGTCCCCCATGCGGTTCCCCAGCATGTCGACGGCGAACACGTGGGTGAGGAAACGTCCGGGCGTGACCTCGGTCGTTCGCCCGAGCGCGATGTAGCGTGCGTCATCGGAGGGGTTGCCCTCGCCCATGCCGATCCCCTGGACGGCGCCAGGCCCGAACTTCCACGAGTGATCGCGGACGGTCTTGCCGGTGCGCACGTCAACCCACTTGAGCTCGCTGCCTTTGTTGTCGACGTCGATCTGCACGTAGGGCTGGCTCGGGTGCCAGCGGTACTCGCCGAACCCCGGATACGGGTACTTGGGGAAGTCGAGCACCGTGTAGTGGGCAC
>DATLUW010000392.1:0-5412 GCA_035577825.1 Actinomycetota bacterium
TCGCCTCGCTGCCGGTCGTCGACTCGACGATCGAGACCGACACGGCGAGCGGGCCCGGCTGGCACCGCTACAACGGCGACGGGTATGGGGACGGCAAGGACGACGGCCATCCGTGGGCGCCCTCGAACATGGGCACCGGCCATCTCTGGCCGGTGCTGTCGGCCGAGCGCGGCGAGCAGGACCTCGCGACCGGGAACGGTGCGACCGCCGCCTCGCTACTGCTCGGCATGCAGCGCTTCGCCTCGGGCGTCGGGCTTGTCCCGGAGCAGGACTGGGAGTTGCCCGACCTGGCCGCGTCTCCCTTCGGGACCGATCCGACGATCGCGTCGATCGGCTTCCAGAACGGCCGGCCGGCCGGCTCGGCCGCGCCGCTGACGTGGTCGGCGGCGTCGTTCGTGCGGCTCGCGGCCGACCTCGACGCCGGCAAGAACGTCGCGCTGCCCAAGGCGACGTTCGACCGCTACGTCAAGCACACGCAGGGCGCGACGACGCTGACGCTCACCAGCCCCGTGGACAAGACGGCCGTCACCGGCTCGCCCGTGACCGTCGCGGGCACGACGGCTGCGAAGAACAAGGTCTACGTCACCGCGACCAACACCGACCAGAGTTTCGAGACCACGACGGCGTCCACGACCGCCGCGGCGGACGGCTCGTTCAGCGTGAACGTCCCGATCACCGGCGGCACGACGGTGATCAACGCGGTCGCGGTCAGCCCGAGCGGCGGGACCGCCCACGCGCTGCGCACGGTCGTCTGGGACCTCGTGCAGGGCACGCTGCTCTTCGACACGACCGACCCGAACGGCGACGACAACGGCCCGGGCACGTACGCCTATCCGACGTCGGACAACTTCAAGCCGGGCGCGTACGACCTGCAGGACTTCCAGGTCTACGACACGGGCTCGGACATCGTCTTCCGCGTCAGGACGCGCGACCTGACGCCGACGTTCGGCAGCCCGCTCGGCGCGCAGCTGGTCGACGTCTACGTCCACGAGCCCGCGGCGTCGCCGACCTCGACCGCACCGTCGTTCGCGACGCGCAACTACTCGATCGCACCCGCAGACGCCTGGAGCCGCCTACTCGAGGTGCAGGGCTTCGGCCAGCGCTACGTCGACGCGAGCAACACCGGCGCCGTCGGCACGATCGCGATCTCGGCGAACGAGATCTCGCGCTACATCACGTTCCGCGTCTCGAAGGCGTCACTCGGCGGGACGCCGGGACCGGGCTGGTCGTTCACCGTCGTGCTTACCGGCCAGGACGGCTTCAGCGCCGACCAGGCACGCGGCTTCCAGCCGACGCCGCAGGACTTCCAGTTCGGCGTCTGCGCGGTCGGCGGGACCGCTCCGCTGTGCAGCTTCCCGCCGGGCCAGGTGCCGAAGGCGATGGACGTCTTCACGCCCGACGGCGTCAGCCAGGCGACCGAGCTCAACCCGCTAAACGGCCCGGTCGTGATCCGCGGCGTCGCGATTCCCTAGCGTCCGGGCGCCTTGAGCGGCCGAGCCCGGCCGCGTTACAATCGCCACCAGCCGCCGTTAGGTGCGGGGCCGACGCAGGGGGGTTCGAGTGCTGCAGAGGTGGTCTCGCTTGTTGTTTGTCCCGCTCGCTCTGCTGGCGATCCTCGTCGTGTCAGGGAACGCCGCGCGCCCACCGCGCGGGCCCTTCAGCGTGAGCCCGGCGCAATGCGCGAACCGGGAGAACGGGCCGAGCAACCCCATCAACGACTGTAGCGGCGCTGCCTGGATCAACGGCAACCTCAACAGCAGCAAGTCGCTCTACCGCGAGGGCGACTTCGTGCCCTTCCGCACGGAGATCGCCGGCCTCACCGCCAGTCGCAGCTACACGATTCAGATCGGCTACGACGCCGTCCAGAGCGGGCTGCACGCCTACGACTACCTCGGCTCCTTCGACGCAAGTGCCGCCCCCAGTCAGCAGATCGTTCCGTGCAGCGGCATCGCGGGTACCGCCGGCACACATGCCTGCGGAAACACCCCCAGCAGGCTTCGGGTCCCGACTGACAGCGCCACCACGTTCCCGCCCGGCGCAAGCCAGGCTCCCGGCGACTTCTCGGCGTGGGGAGCTGCGATCACGAACGCTGCGTATGTCAATTCCGCACCGATCGGCGTCAACACACCCGGCACCGTCGAGCGCAATATCAACATCACCTTCACGGCCAATGGCCCGACCGTCGTCCTCGCCTGGGGCGGCCACCTCGCCAGCCTCCTCGACTGGGGCGCCGGCCGTACCTTCGTCGGCACGGGGAGCGGCTCCCCGTTCCACATGCGGATGCAGCAGATCGGGGAGACGGGGCAGCCTCCAGAGACCATCGGCGGTCAGGAGCTCTCCATCCAGGCGGCCGCACTTGCACCGCTGCCGTCACCGTTCACGACGCAGGTCGCGCCGACCTCGATCACGACCGAGCAGACGGTGGTCGACACCGCGACGCTCACCGCCATCGCGGGCCGAGGCCCGGTGATGGGCGAGGTTCAGTTCTTCGTCTGCGGCCCTGCCGCGAGCGCGACGGCCGCCAACTGCCTCCAGGGCGGAACGCCGGTCGGCGGCCCGCAAGTCGTCGTCCTCAACCCCCCGCCGAACGGCCCGAGCGGCCAGGCGACGATCGCATTCCCCCAGCCGGGCGAGGGGCCGATAGACCCCGGCACCTACTGCTTCCGGGCCGAGTACACGCCCAGCCCCGTCGCCCAGTACTCGCCGGCGGTGCACCCGACCGCGTTCACGACGACCGAGTGTTTCGTCGTGACGCTTCCGCCGCCTGGGCTCACCGTGACGAAGCTGTGTGTCCCCGAAAACGATCCGGGTCACTTCAACCTGCTGCTCGACGGGTCCCTGGTTCCGAACGGCACCGACGTGCCCTGCGGCGGGAGCAGGGGGCCCTTCGACACGACCGTCGGTACGCACACGGTCAGCGAGAGCGCTGGAACTGGCACCGATCTCGCCAACTACACGTCGACGATCGGCGGCGACTGCGCCGCCAACGGCTCGATCACCCTTGCGTTGGGAGATTCGGCCACCTGCACGATCACGAACGTGCGGCTCGGAGATCCCACCGGGTTCCTGACGGTAGAAAAGATCTGCGCTCCGGCGAACGATCCCGGCCAATTCGAGATCCACCTTGACGGGGTCAAGGTCGCTGAGCTCTCGTGCGGAGAGACGACCGTCCCAATAGAGCTGGCGCCCGGCGGCTACACGGTGAGCGAGGCGAGTGGCGTACGCACGAGCCGCTCGAGCTACACAACCGTCATCTCGGGTGACTGCGCCGCTGACGGCTCGGTCACGGTCGTGGCGAACGAGACCAAGCACTGCACGATCACGAACACCCGCATTCCCCCGACGACGACCCTGACCGTGAGAAAGGTCTGCTTCCCGGCCGGCGACAACGGCCACTTCAGGGTCGGGATCTTCACGATCAACGGCCGCCCCGTGCACCGGGTCGTGCTCACCTGTCGCGGAACGACCGGCGCCGTGCAGGTGCGCCCCGGCACCTACGTTGTCCGCGAGAGAGGAGCCAACGGCACCGACCTGAGCGACTACCGGCGGTTCGTCGGCGGGGACTGCTTGTCCAATGGAACCGTCACGCTCCACGCGGGCGAACACGGCAGGTGCCGGATCGTGAACGCGCGCAAGGGCACGGGGCCGCAGCCCGCCGAGTTGACCGTCACCAAGATCTGCGTCCCGGCCGACGACGGCGGCCGCTTCAATCTCACCGTCGACGGACAGACCGAGACCGACGTGGCGTGCGGCCACAGCTCCGGGCCGGTGGCCGTCCCGCCCGGGCAGCACCACGTCAGCGAGTCGGCCGGAACCGGCACCAGCCTCAGCGACTACACGACCACGATCGGAGGGGACTGCGCCCCTGACGGGTCGGTCACGCTCGCCGCGGGCCAGCAGGCGACGTGCACGATCACGAACGTGCGCACAGGCACGTTGCCGCCAGAGCCGCCCGACGAGACGGGAACCATCGAGGTCCAGAAGCAGTGCAAGCCCGCCGGGACGAAGGGCCTCTTCCCGCTCGAGATCGATCAGCACATCTTCGTGGTCGCCTGCGGAGGAAGCAGCGGACCAGTGGTCATCCCGGTCGGCGACCACCGGGTCGGGGAGTTGGCCGTGAACGAGATCACGAGGCGCTTCACGACCACGATCGGCGGCGACTGCTCGGCGAGCGGTTCCTTCACGCTGAGCGCGGGTCGGCACGTGATGTGCGTCGTCACCAACACGCGCGTGCCGCCGAGGCCCCCGCTGAAGCCTCCGGCGGCCTGTTACCGGCTCTCGGTTGCACGGCGGATGGTCCGCGTCGGCAACCTCGTACCGATCTTGGCGCAGGTCCGTCTCCACCAACGGCCGGTTCCGGGCGTTCGCGTCTACGCGGCGGGACCTGGAGTCTTCGCCGTGCGGACGACCGGGCCCCGAGGCCGGGCGCTCTTCCTGCTGAGGCTGGATCGCGCCGGAATCCTCGTGCTGAGGATCCGGAAGCCGTACGCGTGCCCGAAGCCCGATCCGGGCAAGATCGGGATCCTTGGCGTGAGCCAGCCGTCGCTGACGGGCTGACCCCGTTCAGGGAAGAACGTCTATCGGCGTCCCCAGCGGCGCGAGCCGGCGCAGCCTGTCGACGTCGCGGTTCAGCATGCGGATGCACCCGTGCGAGACGGCTTGGCCGATCAGCTGCGGCCGATCGGTTCCGTGGATGCCGACCACGCCGCCGCCGGGCCACTCGCTGAGGCGCGAGTACGCGCTCGTCTCGAGGGCGTAGCTGCCGAAGAACGCATTCTCGGGGACGAAGCGTGCGTCCACGTAGTAGTTCCGGCCAAGGGGCGTCTCGGCTCCCGGCTTGCCGACGGCGACCGGCGCTCTCAGCAGGACCCGGCCGTCGGAGATTCTCCGGACCTGGAGCTGACGCGCGCCGCGCAGCACGACGATCCGCCGCTGAACGCGGTGGAGCTCCACCGCCGCTTTCGGGACCCAGCCGCGGCCGCCGTTCGGCCGGCCCGGCAGGCTGAGCTCCACCCACCGCCCGCCATGAGGCCCCTTCGCCTGGGCCACGGCGAGGACGATCTGGAGGCGGAAGTCCATTCTGAACTCGTCCAGGACTCGCACAGCGGGCGCGCGCTTGCTGGGCGCGGCGCGGACGACGACCGTGTTCTGGGTGAGGTCTCCGGCGGCAAGAAACGGCGCCGGACGCCGCGCGCTGCTCGCATCGTTCGACCCGAGCCCTGCGACCCCGACCGCCAGCATCACCAAGGCAGCGCGCCCGGACGGCATGACCCGAGGGTACTCGCTGCATGTTCCCTCGAAGGAGGTGCGTGGCTCGTGACCGGGTTTGCCGATCACGTGCCGACCACCGACTGAAGGAGGACCATGTCCGTTGACGACTCGCGCTTTGCGGCGGCGCAACGGACTGCGGCA
>DATLUW010000393.1:0-2968 GCA_035577825.1 Actinomycetota bacterium
GCCCGACCGCCAGGGCGCCTGTCAGTACGGCCGCGTCGCCGATCCCCGAGACCTCGACCTGCGGCGGGAAGGGGAGCCATTCGTCGAGGAGCGTGCGGATCGGGTCGAGGAGGAGGTCGCCGTTCGTGCCGATACCGCCGCCGAGGACGACGAGCGCGACGTCGCTGACCGCGGCGATCGGCGCGATGTGCATCGCGATCCGCCGTGCCTCCTCGCGGACGACCTGCAGGCCCAGCTCGTCGCCCGTGCGCGCTGCGGCGAAGACGGCGCGCGCGTCGTACGGGGGCGCGAGGCTCGTCGGCACTCGCTGCTCCGCAAGGCGTGCGGTGAGCGCCGAAACCGCCGCCGCACACGGGTCGATCTCGTCGCTGCGCCCGGCCGAGACGAGGTCGACCTCGCCGGCGGCCCCGTTCCGGCCGCGATGAAGCTCGCCGCGAAGAACGAGGCCCGCACCGAGGCCCGTGCCCACCGAAAGGAAGACGAAGTCCTCGATCCCGCGCGCCACGCCGAGCCACTGCTCGCCGCGGGCGGCGAGGTTGATGTCGTTCTCGACCGTGACCGGGACGCCGAGCCGGTCGGTCAGGTCGGCGCGCACGTCGCGCCCCTCCAATCCCGGGACGTTCGTCGCCATGCTCATGCGCCCGGTCTCGTCGTCGACCACGGCTGGAACGCCGATCACGGCCGTGTCCAGCAGGTGCCCCGGAAGACCGGACGCCTCGACGAGCGACGTGCGAAGCTTGGTGACGGTGTCGAGCGCCTTTCCGACCTCGACGTCCGCGAGTTCGACGTCCTGGCGGGCCCGGATCGTGCCGGACAGGTCGCAGATCGCTCCCCGCAGGAACCTCGCGCCCAGGTCGAGCCCGAGCACGAGCGCCGCGTCGGGCACCGGCTTGAAGAAGACCGCTCCGTACCGGGGCCGGCCGGGCTCGGGCTCGGTCTCGCGGACGAGGCCGGCGTCCAGCAGGGACTGGAGGGCCAGCGACACCGTCGGCTTCGAGATTCCCGCCCGGCGTGAGATCTCCGCCCGCGAGATCGGGGCGCCGGTGCGGATCGCCTCGAACACCGTGCGCTCGTTCATGTGCTTGAGCAGAGGTGGGAGCGCAGCCCGGGATCTCGTTGTCACGTCAGCAACCTTAACGCAAGCACCGCCAATTTCCTTCTTGACTTTCGAGGAATGAGCGTCATAGGATCGCTCTCGTTCGGAAACTTAACTAACTCCTGCAGACAGGGAGGAGCGGATGAAACGCGTGGCACCCTGGATCGTCGTGCTCGCGCTGATCGGCGCCGCTGCCGTCGCCGCCTCGGTCAGGGCGTCGTCGGGAAGTCAGGCCGGTGCCGCGGGCGGCAAGGCGACCAACCTCACGATCTGGGTCGGCTGGAGCGCCGGCCACGAGCTCACGGAGTTCAAGAAGGTGGTGGCGGAGTACGACCAGAAGCACCCGGATGTCAACGTGAAGGTCGTCGGCGGAATCGTCGACACGAAGATCTTCGCGGCGCTTCGGTCGGGCAACGTCCCCGACATCGTCAGCTCGTTCATGTCGTCCAACGTCGGGATCTTCTGCCCGTCCGGCGGGTGGATCGACCTCGGGCCGCTGCTCAAGAAGGACCACATCGACGTCAACCAGTTCCCGGCGACCTCGCGCTACTACACGCAGTACAAGGGCACCCGCTGCGCCCTGCCGCTGCTCGCCGACGCGACCGGGCTCTACTACAACACGGCCCTCTTCAAGAAGGCCGGGCTCAAGGGCCCGCCGAAGACCCTGTCCCAGCTCGCCGCGTACGCGAAGAAGCTCACGGTGAAGAACTCGGACGGTTCGCTCAAGGTCGTCGGCTACGACCCGAACATGAACTTCTACCTCGGCGGCTACGGGAACGGCGCCGCCGGGTACCAGCCCCTGATCGGTGGCAGGTACTTCGACAAGAACGGCAAGTCGAGCCTCGCGTCCGATCCGGCCTGGGCGAAGTTCCTGCGCTGGCAGAAGAGCTTCGTCGACTTCTACGGGTACGACAACCTGGTCCGGTGGCAGGCGGGCGCAGGTGACGAGTTCGCACCGTCGCATCCGTTCGAGACCGGAAAGCTCGCGATGATGCTCGACGGCGAGTGGCGTGTCGCGTTCATCAAGAACGAGCACCCCGAGCTCAAGTACGCAACCGCACCGATGCCCGTCGCCGACAACCGCCCGGATCTCTACGGCGCGGGCGCCGTCAACGGGACGATCATCGGTCTCCCGAAGGGCGGCAAGCACGTTGACGAGGCGTGGGATCTGATCAAGTACCTGACCCTCAACGACCACGCCCTGGCCAAGTTCTCGAACGGGATCAGGAACGTTCCCTCGACCGTCAGCTCGGCGCGGTCGCCGGAGCTGATCCCGGACAAGAACTTCTCCGCCTTCCTGAAGATCTTCGTCAACAAGAACTCCCAGACCACACCGATCACGCCGATCGGCCTCGACCACCTGACCACCTTCACGAACTTCATCGTCAAGTGGCAGGCGGGCAAGGCCAAGGATCTGGCCGGCGGTCTGAAGGAGGTCGACAAGCAGATCGACGCGAAGATCGCGCAGGCCAACAAGGGCGGGGGTACCTCCGTTCCATGAGCGTCGTACCGGCAGCTGAGGCCGGGGCTTCGGCCCCGGCCCTGCCGGTGCCCGACCACCGGCGGGAGAAGCGGAAGGCCGCGTGGCGGCGCAGGCGGGTCGTCCTCCTGCTGATGAGCCCGTGGATCGTGGGCTTCACGGTCTTCCTGCTCTACCCGCTCGGCATGAACGTCTACCTGTCGCTGAACCACTACGACCTGCTGAATCCCCCGCGCTGGATCGGGCTCGCGAACTATCGCTACGCCTTCAACGACGACCCCAACCTCTGGCCGGCGGTCTGAAGGAGGTCGACAAGCAGATCGACGCGAAGATCGCGCAGGCCAACAAGGGCGGGGGTACCTCCGTTCCATGAGCGTCGTACCGGCAGCTGA
>DATLUW010000394.1:0-3537 GCA_035577825.1 Actinomycetota bacterium
TCGGCCTCGAAGCGGCGGCAGCCGGCCCGCCTGAGCTGCTCGCGGCGCCACGCGACGACCTCGTCCTCCGTCATGCGCGCCGTCAGCAGCTCCGCGGTCGTCATCTCGACCTCAGCGGATCCGCAGCGTGAGCGACGCAGCCGAGTACCCTCGCTTCGACGCCGAGATGACGAGGTACCCGCGGCGGCTCGGCCGGATCTGGAGCACGGAGCTCCCGAACGCAGTCGTGCGCGACTTGCGGAGGACGCCCGCTCCCTTGAGGCGAAGGAGCGCTCCGCCGACGCCGCCGCGGGTCTCGAAATTCGTGACGTTCACCGTCAGCCACCGCTTCGAGCCGCGGCGCAACGCACCCCGGACGGAAACCTCCATGCGGCGGACACGCGTGAGCAGCTGCGGCTGCGTGAAGTCGCCGACGTTGTCGCCCTCGTCGGTCGCCGCGACGCGCCAGTAGAGACGGCCCGTGTCGACGGTCAGCTGACCCGGGTAGTGGAGCAGCGGCGCGTACGACGTGTTGTCGGTGACGACGTTCTCGACCAGGCGCGTGAAGTCAGGCGTGCCCGACACCTGCACGCGGTACCGCCGGGCGCCGGCCTTCGCATCCCAGCTGAGGAGGATGTGGTCTTGAGCGACCTCGGCATGCGCCCCGCTCGGCTCGCGAATCGTGCGGGTGAAGGCGTAGGTGGTCGAGTAGCGGCCGGGCGTGAGACCGGAAGGCGACTTCGCGAACTCCGCTCGCACGCGCCAGTGGAAGATGCCGGTGCCGAACATCTGCACGGGCGTCATCGCGGGCGTCCGGAAGCCGCTGACGTCCTTGTGCGTTCCGTCGGGCAGGTCGACCGAGAGGTCGTACGACACCGCGCCCGGCACGATGTTCCAGCTCCACGTCGGGATCGCGTCGCCCTGCGTCGGATTGGTGGCGGCACCGGCCGGCGCCTGCAGCGTCTTCTGGAACGTCCCGATGTTCGACCATGCGAGGCCCGTCAAGTTCTCGTCGTCCGCGCGCACGCGCCAGTAGAGGACCGTGTCGGCGGGGTACGTCGTGCTGCTCGTGTAGGAGGTGGCGTCCGTGACCACGTCGTCGAGCAGCGTGCCGAACGTCGGGTCGGCCGCGACCTGCAGCCGGTAGCGCCTCGCGCCGAAGGTCGGCGACCACTGGAAGTTCGGCTGGCGGGCGAACACCTGACCGGTGCTCGGCGAAAGGAGCGTGGGCGGCGTCGACTGCTTCTGGAAGGAGCCCTTCGCCGAGTTCGGCAGGTCGATCGGAAGCGCGTCGCTTCCGTTCGTCGCCGTCGCCGGCAGCACGGCCCAGTAGAAGGTCGTCGTCTCGTCGGGGTACGTCGTCGGGACCGAGGCGTTGCGAGGCGCGTACGCCGGGATCCGAGTGAACCCTTCGTCGACGATGTTGCTGAAGTTCGCGTCCTTGGCGACGACGACGTAGTAGGCGTTTGCGCCGTTGATCGCGTTCCAGGTGAAGAGCGGCGTTCGAGTCGTACTCGATGCCGCCGCCGGCGCCAGGTAGCTGTTCGCGCACGGGTACCCGAAAGAGCATGTCGCCGCAGCGGTCGGATCCGCCGGGCTCGGGTATGCGGTCCACGTGAAGGCGGGGCCGACCGGACTCGTCGAGTCAACGCCTCCGTCCTGCAGGTAGGTGTAATCGCCCCAGACCTCCTGAGACGATGAATCGCGGTCGCTCCGCGCACGGACGCGGAAGCACCAGGTGCCGGGGGTGATCGGGATCGTGTCCTGCGCCAGCAAGCCCTGCCAGACGACCGGGTTCAACGTCGTTCCGCCGAGCGGAGTCCACTCCGTCACCGAGGTCTTCTTGATGTACGTCGACGTCGCCCACGAGCAGGCCGATCCCGTCCACCCCGCGACCTGCACCTCGTAGCTCGAGGCGCCCGGAACCGGGTCCCAGCGAACGACCGGCACCTGGGTCTGATAGCCGGCCGTGCCCGCGTCGATGTCCGTACCAGGGTCGGCGAGGTTGTCACGCATGTGCACGTTCTTGATGCTCGTCCCCACGACCGGCCCGGCCGGGGCGACCTTGTCGAACGCCTTCGTGAACGACCCGCCGTAGTTCCAAACCCCGGCATTGCCGTCGGCGTCGAACGCCCTGACGCGCCAGTAGTAGACGTTGTCCTTGAAGACTTGGGTCGGTGAGAGCGAGGTCGCGATCGTCGTGCCGCTGCAGCAGACCTTCGAGCCGGTCGCGAAGTCGTCCGAGGAGTTGATCTCGACCTCGTACCTCGCGGCACCCGGCACGGCGTCCCACGAGAACCGCGGATCGAACGCCTCGGGTGCCGGATTGAGGTCCTCGAGGTGCAAGGTCGTCGTCGACGGCCACGCCCAGACGAAGGACCTCGACGGAGACGGCGCGCCGCGGTTCCCTTCGGCGTCGACCGGCGTGACGCCCCAGTAGTACGTGCCGGGGGCGAGCGCGGCGGCCGGCGTCAGCGTCGTCGCGGAGGTCTCCACCGGCTTCCCCGAGCCGTTGACGGTCACGAGGGAGCCGAGACCGGGGTCGCTCGCGATCGACACGAGGTACGTGCGAGCACCCGCGACCGGCGCCCAGCTCAGCTGAAGCGGCGTCGACGGGTACACGATCGTGGCCCCGGAATCCGGCGACTGGAGCACCGTCGACGTTCCCCAGCGCTTCGTGAACGACCGACCGCGCGACCAGGCGGACGCGCCCCCATTTCTGCCGATCGCGCGAACCCGCCACCAATACGTGCCGTTGGGAACGGTCTGCTGCAGGGTCGCTCGCAGGTTCTTCGTCCGGAAATCGTCCTTGCCACCGCCGAGCACCGGCGAGTTGAAGCCCGAGTCGGCTGCGATCTCGAACTCGTATTCCTCGGCGCCGGCGACCGCGTTCCAGGCGAATGCAGGGAGCTCGCCGACACTCACGCCCGCGGACGGGCCGGTTAGGACCGGCGTCTTCGGGACACCCTGCGCGGTACCACCCACGAAGAGGCTTGCAGCGGCGAGCAGCGCGAGTACGCCGAGTCGACGTCGTAGGGCGGTTCGCCCGCCAGGCTGGGTGCTGAGCTCTTTCACTCTGACCTTGCTGACTATTCCGCGGCCGCGGTCACACCCGCTTCGCCGGTTCGTCTAGGTCGGCTCACCCGTTCGGGGAATCGCAGGGTCGAGGCGAAGCCCGAGCGTCAGTAGACGTAGGGCACCAGCCGGAAGCGAACCCGGCTCGTGTAGTCGCGGTATCCCTCGTCCGCGGACAGCACCTGCTCCTCCTCGCGGATGCGGACGAGCTGGAAGGCGGTGCTCAGGAAGAAGAGCGCGACGTTCCGGAGTGATGGGTTCTCGGCGCAGTAGGCGAAGTAGGCGATCAGGTAGCCCGTGTACGCGGGGTGGCGGACGAGGGAGTACGGGCCGCCGGTCTTGACGCCACGGTTGGCCGCGACCAGTCCGAACGAGCGGCCGAGGGTTCCCAGGCTGAGCAGCGCGACCGCGACTCCGAGCAGCTGGAGCGCCTCGGCGGGCAGCTGCGGCACGCCGCCGGACGCCGGGCGCGCAAGGAGCATG
>DATLUW010000395.1:0-9539 GCA_035577825.1 Actinomycetota bacterium
GCCGCCTCACCGACGACGAGCGGGCGAATCTCGAGGCGGAGGGGCGCGCTTGGGCGCTGCGGTTCGCCATTCCCGAACACCGCGACGTCGACTTCGACGACCTGGTGAAGGGGCCGCAGCACTTCGAGAACGACGCCCTCCGCGACTTCGTGATCGTGCGGAGCGACGGGTCGCCGACGTACCTGCTGGCGAGCGGCGTCGATGACCTCCGCATGGGCATGACCCACGTGATCCGGGGCGAGGACCTCCTGCCGTCGACGCCGCGGCAGATGCTGATGTTCGAGGCGCTCGGAGAGCCCGCGCCGAGGTACGCGCACCTGCCGCTCATCCTCGGCGCGGATCGGGCCAAGCTTTCGAAGCGCCACGGCGCGGTCGCCGTCGAGTGGTTCCGCGACCACGGCTTCCTGCCGGACGCTCTGGTGAACTACCTCGCGCTGCTCGGCTGGTCGCCGGGGAACAACGAGGAGATCCTCCCGCGCGACGAGCTCGTCCGGCGGTTCGACCTCGCGGCCGTGTCCCGCCACCCGGCGATCTTCGACACCGAGAAGCTCACCTGGATGAACGGCGAGTACCTGCGCATGCTCTCCGACGAGGAGGCAGCCGCCGGGATGCTCACCGCGCTGTCGGAGGGCGGGTTGGTGGCCGACCTCGACGTGCTGCGGGCGATCGCGCCGCACGTGAAGACGCGGATGAAGCGCCTCGACGAGGCGCCGATCATGCTGCAGTTCCTGTTCACCGACTCGGTCGAACTCGACGAGAAGGCCCGCGCGGCGGTCGACAAGGTCGGGCCGGAGTACCTCCGCGGGGCGGCCGAGCGGCTCGAAGGCGTGGATCCCTGGACGGTCGAGGGGATCACGGCCGCGCTCGACGACGTGGCCGCGTCGGCTCAGCTGAACCGGACGAAGGGGTGGCAGCCGGTTCGCGCGGCGGTCACGGGCACCACGATCTCGCCGCCCTTGCCGGAGTCGCTCGAGCTGCTCGGCCGCGACGAGACGGTCGGCCGCCTCCGCGCAGCCGCGGGGACCGAGTGACCGAACCGGGTCATGGCGTTCCCGATGTTCCCGAGATCCTGACCGAACGCCTGCACCTCCGCGCCTGGAACCCCGAGCGCACGGCCGTGCTCGCCGAGCTGCAGGCCGACGCCGATCTCATGCGGTACATCGGCACGGGTGGGATCGGCGCGGAGCAGACCGCCGAGCAGGTCGCCGGCTGGATGGAGCAGTGGCGAACCAACGGCCACTCGGTCTGGGCGGCGTGCGACCGGACTACCGGCCGGTGCATCGGCCGCGTCGGCGTGAGCCGATACCCGGAGGTGGACGATGCCGAGGTCGGCTGGCTGTTCGGCAGGCCCTGGCAGGGCCGGGGCCTCGCGACCGAGGGCGCCCGCGCGTCGCTGCGGTTCGTGTTCGAGACGGTCGGGCTCGACCGCGTCATCAGCATCTGCCGTCCGGAGAACGTCGCCTCGGAACGGATCATGCGCAAGCTCGGCATGGTCTACGAGCGCGAGGACGTCCACTGGACGCTCGGCTTCCCGCTCCGCATCTACGCGATCGCCCGCGCCCGATGGGAGTCGCTCGAACCCGAACCCGCCGAACCGGAACCCGATCCGGCTACGCCGGCGTGACCGGGTCGCCCTTGCGGATCGTCCCGGACTCGAGGATCTGACCCCGGAGGCCGCCGCGATGCGCGAACGCCTTGCGCACACCGACCCGGGTCTTCGATTCGAGATAGGCGCACGGCTCGCAGAGCTTCAACCCGCGGACCAGGGCGTCGCCCACATGGAACTCCCGCCCGACGAGGTGGTTGAGCGGCACGCCCCGGGTCACGATGTTCCGCCGGGAGTCGCCGAGCCCGAGCTCCACGTCCTCGTCGCGGGCGGCGGCCTCGATGGCCTCCGACTCGATGAACGTGACCTCTTGGCGCGGTTCGATCCCGCCGTCCTTCATGAAGGTCCCGCTCCCCGCGAAGTAGCGGTCGCCTTCGAGGCCCCGGCCGGCCACGGCGTTGACCTCGGGCGTCTCGGCGGGATCGCCGCCGCCCTCGGCCGTGAGGAACACCGCCACCACCGAACCCTCGAACCCTTCCACGACGCCTCCTCCTCCGGGGCCGCGCACCTGCATGGAACGGCAGCGCGCCGGGCCGCAGCTTCGATGCATCAGAGTACGAGCCGCCCCCGACACGCGACGCGGCCCGCGAGTCCAAACGGACGGGGGCTGGGTTGACACTTCCGCCCCGGGGAACGGAACCTGCGGGGCATCCAGCGCGGAACCGGGCTCGCGCCCCCGGCCCGCACCCGCAGGCGGAGGATCCATGCGAACCGGAAGGCGGCGGCTCGTGGTGCTCGCGACGGCCCTGGTGGCCGGCGTGCTCGTCGCCGTCGGCACCGGGTTCGGGCAGGGGTGCGCCGGCGTCCTCGACCGCTCCCAGCCGCGCCCCGACCGCGCTGGCGCGCCCACCCCCCCGAACATCGTGTTCGTCCTGTCGGACGACCAGCGCGCCGACACGCTGTGGGCCATGCCGAACGTCCGCCGCCTGCTGATGGCGCACGGGGTGACGTTCACGCACTTCTACGTGACGACGCCGGTGTGCTGCCCGTCGCGGTCGTCGTTCCTGACGGGGCAGTACCCGCACCACACCGGCGTGCTCGACAACGTGGGCCCGAACGGCGGCGCGCAGGCGTTCGACGACACGTCCACGCTGCCGGTCTGGCTGCAGGAAGCGGGCTACACGACAGGGCTGTTCGGCAAGTACCTGAACGGCTACCCGGAGCTCGACCACTGCGGCGTGCCGCCCGGCTGGTCGACGTGGGCCGCCCTGGACGCCGAGCCGCTCAACCAGTACTACGGGTTCACGCTGAACCGCGACGGGCGCCTCGTTCGCTACGCGACGACGCCCCAGAACTACGAGACGGACGTGCTGGCCGGCCTCACGAGCGACTTCGTCAAGACCGCGCCCGAGCCGTTCTTCGCGTACGTCGCGCCGAGCAACCCGCACCGGCCGGCCTCGGCGGCGCCCCAGGACGTCGGCTTCTACCGCAACGCGCCATGGCACAAGCCGCCGTCGTTCAACGAGGAGCGGATCTACGACAAGCCCTGGTGGCGGCGCAGCAAGCCGATGGACGCCCGGATGCAGACCGTCGCCGCGAACATCCGCGAACGCATGCTCGACTCGGTCCGGTCGCTCGACCGCGACGTCGGGCGCATCGTGGATGCGCTTTCGCAGCGCGGCGTGCTGGACCACACGATCGTGGTGTTCGCCTCGGACAACGGGTTCATGTGGGGCGAGCACCGGCTGACGTCGAAGACCTGGCCGTACGAGGAGTCGATCAGGGTCCCGCTCGTGATCCGCACGCCCTGGGCGGCGTCGGGAACCGTCGACCCCCGCCTCGCCGGGAACATCGACATCGCGCCGACGCTGGCGCAGCTCGCGGGGACGACGCCGCAGCTCCCCGAGGACGGCCTGAGCCTGGTGCCGGCCCTGCGGGGTCAGCGGGCGCCCTGGCGCCACGACCTCCTGATCGAATGGCAGGGCCGCGACGTCGCGAATCGGGGCGGGCCGACGCGGTACTTCGCGCTCCACACCGACCGCTACGTCTACGTCGAGTACGAGAACGACTGGCGCGAGCTGTACGACCTCCGGCGCGACCCGTACGAGCTGCAGAACATCGTCACCTATCAGAAATGGCAGGGGCTCCGGCAGGAGCTCGCGACCCGCCTGCACGAGCTGTACCGCGAGTCGTGCGCGCGCGCGCCCTGCACGACGCCCGCCCCGCGCGGGGCGCCGGGCGGGGTCCAGTCGCTTCCCCCCGGCGACGAGTGAGCGGCGACCGCGCCCCAACGGTGACCGTGCACCGCGAACAACGGCCGCCGCCCGACCCCGCCCCCCGGCCGCCGCGCTGGTTGACGCCGGCGCTCACCGTGCTCGCCCTGGCGGCGGTGGCCGGCGTGTACCTGTGGCTATACGGCGCCCACGCCGTCCGCGTCCCGGTCGGCTACGACACGCCGAAGTACGTGTGGCGGGCCCGGCTGGTGGCCGCGCAGGGCATGCACGCGTTGTCGAACGTCCCCCACGGCGTATCGGTCGCGGCCGACCGGCCGGGTTATCCCGTGTTGGTCGCCCTGTGGTCGGCCACGCTGGGGGCGGGGCCGTTCCGGCTGGCGATGATCGTCCCGGCGGTGACGGCCGTGATGATCGCCTGCGGCGCCGCGGGGTTCGCGGGCGCATGCCTGCTGCGGCCGGGGTGGCAGCGGCCGCTGTTCGCGCTGGCGGTGGGGGCGTCGCCGTTCGTCGCGCTCATGGCCGGGGGGCACGCGGACAACCTGCTGCTGTCGGTCGTTGCGATGGCCGCTGCCGCCGCGGTGCTGATGGCGGCGGCGGGGGAGCGGACGATCGTGGCCTCGGCGCTGCTGCTCGGCTCGGGCGCGGCCATCCACTGGAACTTCGCCCTGTTCGTGGCCGCGATGATCGGGGTGCTGTGCCTGGCGCTGTGGCCGGAGAGCCGCAGGGCCCGCCGGGACGGCGGGCCCTGGTCGCGAACCCCGGTGGTCCGCGTCGCCGGCGCCGTCGGCGCCGGCGCAGCGGTCGGCGCGGTCGCGCTGCTCCTCGCGCCGGCGTCGCCGAGCCTCCCCGGGCTTTCCCGGCACGGGTTCCTGGTCAAGCTGAAGAAGGCCCTGCCGTGGATCTGGTGGCCGGTCGTGGTGCCGGCCGCCGTGGTCGGTGGGATCGCGATCGGGGGCGACGCCCGCCGCGACCGCCGGCCGTGGCGCGCGCTCGTGTTCCTGCTGATCTGGGCGGCCGGCGCGGTGGTCGCCGTCGTGGCCCTCGAGGTCGGCGCCTCGTCGCCGGCCCACCGTGTGCTGGAGTTCGCGCTGGCGATCCCCATCCTGGCGGCGGCCGGCGTCCTGGCCGCCGCGGCGGGCCTGGCCGCGTTCGCCCGGCAGCGCGCGGGCGCGGCCCGGATGTTCGCGCGCGCAACTGCCGTGGCGATCGTGCTCGCCGCCGCCGTGGGCACCGTCGCCGTCGCGACGACGGCCTGGGACCAGTCCCGACCGTCCATCCGCGATCCCGAGCTGCAGCAGATCCGGACGGCCGCGGAATACGTCGACTCGCAGCCGGACGGCCGGCCGGTGGTGATGCTGGTGGATACCGGGAGCGGACGCCCCGACGTCGACGCGGTCCTCGCCGACCACTGGCTGCGGCTGTCGGTCGCCCCCGACCGGATCACCGGCGTGGCGATCTACCTCGGCGACCTCGACCGGTTCCTCGCGGGGGAGCCGACCGTGCGGGGCCAGTCGCGGTTCGACCTCGCCTCGCGCCGGTTCCTCGTGGGCACGCGCGGGATGCTCGCTGCGAACCCATCCGTGATCGTGCTCTCCACGCTCGACCGGTCGTTCGCGGCGCTCGCCGCCGGCCGTCCGGGTTCTGAGGTCGCGCCAGGCCTCGCGGTGATCCGCGGTCCGCTGCCCGCGGCCGAACTGCGGGCGGCGTCCCTGCCGGGCAGGCCGCCGTTCGTCCTGCTGGTGCTGCTCGCCGCGGGGGCGCTGGCAGTGGCGGCCGTCGCGGGGGGCGGCTGGGCCAGGATGCTTCTTCCTGCCGGATCGCGGGCGTGGCTCGCGCCGGCGATGGGAGTCGCGACGCTGGTGCTCGCCGGGACGGCCGCGGACGCCGCGGGATTCCGGCTGCAAGGCCCCGGCGCTGTCGCGCTCGTGGCCGTCGTCGCCTGCGCGGGATGGCTCACTGCGGCTGTGCGCACCCGCCGGACCACGGCGCCCTGAGCCGCGCCCAGGAACCACTTGCCCTTTTCGTCCCACCTTCGGAAACTTGCCGCCACGCGAGCGGGCCCCCGCACGCGAGGGAGGTGGCGGCCATGCCCGGACGGAAGCGGTCGGCGGCGCTGGTGCTCGCGGGAACACTCGCGGTGGGGCTCCTGGTCGGCGCGCCGCCCGCATCGGCGCTGTCGTTCACGGCGACGTCCACGCCCGTCGGGACGTCCCCCAACTGGGTCTCGATCGGCGACTTCGACGAGGACGGGAAGCCCGACCTCGCGGTGGCCAACACCCTCGGCAACAGCATCTCCGTGCTCTTGGGCAACGGCCTCGGCGGGTTCTCGACGATCCCCGGCGCGACGGTCTCCGCGGTCAACCCGTTCGCCGTCCTCATCGCGGACTTCAACGAGGACGGGCATCAGGACCTGGCAATGCCGGACGGTGGCAGCCCGAACGTCACGGTCGAGCTGGGCGACGGCCGGGGCGCCTTCACGCCAGCCTCGGGGAGCCCGTTCCCCACCGGCGGCCACCCGTTCTCCGCCGCCGCGGCCGACCTGAACGGCGACGGCGCGCCCGACATCGTCACGGGAGACAACGCCGGGAACGACGTGACGGTGCTGCTCGGCGACGGCCTGGGCGGGTTCGCCGCGGCGTCGGGCAGTCCGTTCGCCGCGGGGACGAATCCGGCCGGCGTCGCCATCGGTGACCTCAACGGCGACGGAAAGCCCGACCTCGCGGTGGCCGACAACGGCAACGGCAAGGTCACCGTGCTCCTCGGCAACGGCGCCGGGGGGTTCGCCCCCGCACCCAACAGCCCGTTCACCGTCGGGACGTCGCCCTTTGGCGTCGCGATCGGCGACCTGAACGGCGACGGGAAGCGGGACCTCGTGGTCGCGAACGCCAACTCCCACAACGTGTCGTTCCTGCTCGGCGACGGGACCGGGAACTTCACGAACGCGAGCGGCAGCCCCGTCGCAGCCGGCTTGCCATCCGGCGTCGAGATCGCCGACATCAACGCCGACGGCCGGCCCGACGTCGTCGTCGGCGGGGCCCTCGGCACGAACATCCGGATCCTGCTCGGCGACGGGTCCGGCGCGTTCACGACCGCGCCCGGCACCCTCCCGGCGGCCGGCCCCGGGGTGGCGGTCGGTGACATCAACCTCGACGGCAGGCCCGACATCGCCGTCGCGAACAGCAGTGCCGGCACGGCGACCGTCCTGCTGAACACCAGCCAGCCGGCCGCCTCGCCGTCCCCGGGGTCGGTGCCGTTCGGCTCGCGGACCGTCGGCAGCCTCGGCCCGGCTCAGACCGTCACCGTCACGAACACCGGCGACGCGCTGTTGAACGTCCGGCGTGTCAACGTCGAGGGAACGAACCCGGACGACTTCGTGATCTCGGGGGAGACCTGCGACGACGGGCCGGTGCTCGGCCACGGGACCTGCACCGTCCGGGTGCGGTTCGACCCGCAGGACGTCGGGGCCCGCGCGGCCACGCTCCGCGTGTTCTCCGACGACCCGGCCGGCCCGTCGTCGGTGGCCCTCTCCGGCACCGGCGTCGCCCCACCGCCGCCGAACACGACGATCGTCGGCCAGCCGCCGGCGCTGACGAACGATCCGACGCCGACGTTCCGGTTCACGTCGAACGAGGTCGGCGCCACGTTCGAGTGCCGCATCGACGGCGGGGCCTTCGCGGCATGCTCGAGCCCGGACACGCTGTCGGCGCTGCCAGACGGGTCCCACACGTTCCGGGTGCGGGCGGTGGACGGGGCCACGGACCCGACGCCGGACGCGTTCATGTTCACGGTGGACGCCACGCCGCCCGACGTGACGATCGACGGTCCTGCCCAGACCAAGGACACGACGCCGACGTTCGCGTTCGGCTACTCGGAGGAGGTCGCCGCCGTCCGGTGCAAGATCGACAACGCGGCGAACTTCCACCCGTGCTCCGATCCCTACACGACGCCGGCGCTCGCGGTGGGGGGGCACCTGCTGTTCGTGAAGGCGATCGACGACGCGGGCAATCGGACGTCGCCGCCGGCTCAGAAGACGTTCAAGGTGGTGACGTAGCGCCGGCGGTGGGGCTCCGGATCGGGGGGTAGGCTCCCGTGCGGCCGGTTGCTGGGTTGAAGGTTCCTTCGAAGCGCAACTACACTTCGCCGGCCCGGGACGTCCGGCCGCGGGCCGAGACCCGAGATCGCGGGGGAGGTCACGCGTGGGCGAGGCCCCAACAGACGACCGGGACGTCGACGTGGCGCACGGGAACGCCCTGCTCGCGGCATTGCCGGCCGAGGTTCGCGATGTCCTGCTCGAGGGGGCGAGCGTGGTGCACCTTCCCCAGCGCCGGGTGCTGTGGGAGCCGGGCGAACCCGGGTCCGCCGTCTACTTCCCGCTGTCGGGCGTCATCTCGCTCGTGACCGTCATGCGCGACGGGGACATGGTGGAGGTGGCGACCGTCGGCCGGGAGGGGATGGCCGGGCTCCACCACTACCTCGGCTCGGATTCGATGCCGAACCTCCGGGCGATCTGCCAGGTCGAGGGGGACGCGGTGGAGGTCGAGGCGGCCCGGTTCCGGGGCGTGAGCTCGGCGACGGGGCCGCTCCGCGACCTGGTCGAGCGCTACACCTTGGTGCTGCAGGTGGCGACCGCCCAGGAGGTGGCCTGCAACCGGCTCCATCCCCTCGAGATGCGCTGCGCCCGCTGGATGCTGACGACCCGGGCCCAGGTCGGCGCGGACGAGTTCGGGCTGACGCAGGAGTTCGTCGCGGAGATGCTGGGGGTGCGGCGCGCCACCGTGACGATCGCCGCGGGGATGCTCCAGAAGGCCGGGCTGATCCGGTACCGGAGGGGGTGGATCGAGGTGCTCGACCCGGCCGGCCTCGAGGCAGCCGCGTGCGAGTGCTTCGCGGTCATCCTCGACGAGTACGAGCGCTTCATGCGGGACGTGCGGCTCGAGGCCTCCGCCTGAAGAGCGCCGCGTGGGGCGTCGGTCTGCGGTTGCCGGAACGGGAACCGCCGCGCCAGACCGACTCTGTGACAGATCCGGAGGAACGGCGCGACCTGCGCAAAGGAGCCATGGCGTAGACTGGCGGGACAGAACTGCCTAGTCCGCAGCGTCCCATCGGCGGGGAGCGAGCCATGGCAGAGCATCCCAACATCGACGCGGCGACCGAACGACTGGTCCGCGAGATCCTGCGGGGGCGCGACGGGGAGGTCCGTGTCCGGTTCCGGGTTCGGGGCGAGGCGATCTCGATGGACGTGCTGGACGGGGACGCCTCGACGTCCGGCGAACATGTCTCGTTCGCGACGTGGATGTCCGACCTGATCCACAGCCGTCGGATGTCCCAGGAGGCGATGGCCCGGCTGCTCGGCGTGTCGCTGAAGACCGTGAACCGCTGGGTGAACGGCCGCACCGAGCCGCGCATGCGCGAGCTCCGGCGCATCCAGGACGCGTTCGGCGTCGCACCCCCGCTGTAGCGGCCGTTTCCTCGAGCCAAGGCCGAGCGGCCACCGCTCTTGAGCATTCCGTGGCTCCCCCTTGCCCGTTGTGCAGCGACTCCTCCCGCGGTTCGACGGCAGGTCGTTTCTTCGCCGCGTGCGTCTCGCTTCGATGAGCCCGCAACGAGGAGGAACCGGGATGGAATCGGCGAGCGCGGTGCCGGAGACGTGCGACCTGCCTGGGGGAAGTCGGGCGGCCGGCAGCCCGTCTTCATTCCTCCCAGTCTGGAGGGACCGGCTCAGTCACTCAGTTTCGTGCCGTTCCGGCAGTGCCTCGAAC
>DATLUW010000396.1:0-5438 GCA_035577825.1 Actinomycetota bacterium
GACGTGCTCGGCGGGCTCGAGCGCCGGCGCCGGCACCAGGAGAACGTGAAGCGTGCGTCGGCCGCGACGTTGGCGATCGCCGTGGCGATCGTCGGCCTCGCGGGCTGGTTGTTCCTCGATCACGACGCGGCCCCGAGGCCCATCACTCCCAAGCCCACGGCGCCGGAGACACCGGCGGCGACGACGGCCCCGGTCGCGGGCGCGCAGCCGCTGTGGCCGCAGACGAACATGGACGAGGTCCGCCGGGCCCAGGAGCTCGCGGACGTGGGCGATCCCCGCTCCGCGTGGCAGACCGATGCCGCCCTGCTCTTGCAGCTCGGCCAGCACCATCCCGACGACGCGGAGATCTTCGGCCGGTTCCTCCGGGAGGAGCTCGGCTGGGAGAACTTCCGCTGGGACGAGGCCGCCGCCCATCCCGCCGGTCTCGATGACGGGGACGTCGTCTACATCCGGTGCGCCCCTGGGGCGACCAACCCCCTGTACCCGGATGACCCCGAGGGCGGGTGCGCCCCGACGCTCGACGACCTCCGGTACGAGACCGTGAAGATCAACGTGGCCCAGCCCGGCCGCAAGGGACCCGGCGGGATCTGGGTGGTGACCGGCTGGCAGGAGATCGAGCCGTTCGAACAGGTCGCTCCGCCCACCTCCACTGAGATCGATGCGGTCCTGGGGGCATTCCTCCGGGCACGGGTCGAGGGCCACGGCGCCGAGCAGTTCGACGTCGCGGTGGACGATCCGGTCGCCACCGACACTTCCAACACCAGCCGAGCCGACCATCGGATCCCGCTCCTGTACGCCACGAGCACCGGGGCCCCATTCGAGCGATCGGAGTTCGAGCTCGTGGGCGGCCCGGTGTGGCCCTCCGGCTCGGAGCAGTTCGAGGCGAGGCTGTTCGCCCAGAACGGCACGACCGTGGTGCAGCAGGTGTTCTCGCTGGAACGGGATGAGACGGGTCGCCTGCAACTCGGATTCGACCCGACCGGGATCGATGAGGGGATGCCTACGACTACCGAGAACGGGGCGGCCGTGCCGGTCGAGTACAGCTTCCGGGGCGGCGAGGTGACCTACCGTGCGGCCTACCCGTCGGTGCCGGACGTCGAGGACGGGAATCTGGGTCCCGACTCGGTCACCCTCGTCGGCCATTGCGGAAGGACCGAGGCCGGCTGTTCCGACAGCAGGCGAATCATGACGATCCTGGCGGATCCCGTCGGGGCCGATTGTGTGGCTCCCGCCGATGCCGACGCACTCGCCCGGAGCATCCGGTCCGACACCCATCTCGATGCCACCGCTCCGGTGCCGGTGACCATCGGGGGAATCCCGGCCGTGCGGATCGACATCGTGCTCGGACCCGACGCGATCGTCTGCCTGCTGCAGAACGCCCCCGAACCGTTCCCCGGGCAGAGCTGGGCACGCCTCTACCTCCTCGATCTTCCCGGAGGATCCAACCGGGTCCTGGCGATCGTGGTCATGTCGTCGGCGGAAGACCAGCACCGCGCGGTGGTCGTGGCGACGCCGTACCTGGACTCCATCGAGTTCCATCCGCGGTGACGTCGTAGGTCCGCCGACCCCATCCCCACCCGCAAGCGGAGCAAGGAACTCCGCAGCCGAGCCGCACGAACGAAGGAAGGAGCGATGGACATGAACACACGCCACAGGCCGTTGCTGGGATTGGCGCTGCTGGTCGCGCTGGTGGGCTGCTCATCGGGTTCGGGGACCGGCGATACGCCGGCGACGACGCCGGCCACGACGCCCGCGACATCACGCGCAACGACGCCGGCCACGACGCCTGCGACGCCCGTCGAGTCGGGGCCCGCGACGACGGCGCCCGGATTCGCCCCGGACACCATGACCGGCGAGCGGTACTCGTGGGGCCCGATCGGGGACACGATGATCGTGGCGACGGGACCGGATGGCTGGGGCGGCGGTGATCCCGGCTGGGGCATGGCCGGGCCGGAGCCCGTGCGGACGGACGCGCCGACCGGGATCGGGATCGTGTTCCTCAATGCGAATGGCGTGTACACCGACCCGTGCCACTGGGACGTCCTTGGCACCGGGCACGCGGACTACGGCGGCGTGAACGTCGGTCCGACCGTCCACGACCTCGTGGCCGCGCTCCGCGCCAACACCCACTACACCTCGACGGCGGCCACGCCGGTGACGATCGACGGCTACTCCGGTCAGGAGATGGAGCTCCAGCTACCGAACAGGCCGTCCACCAACTGCGACAAGGACGATCCCAACGATGCGAGCGGCCACGAGTTCGTGTTCTCCGGGCCGGGCCTCTACGCCCAGGGCCCGGGCAACCGCTGGGACCTGTACATCCTCGATGTCGACGGCGCCCGGTTGGTCTCGGTGATCCTCTCCTACGCGAAGACGCCGAAATCCGACCTCGATCTCGCGCGGAACGTCATCGAGACGATGAAGATCAATCCGACCTGACCGGGAACCGGACCGGGGGGCTGCGCGGGCGGCTCGTCGAGCCGTCCGCGCGGCCCTACTTGATCGCGCCGAAGCGGCGGTCGCGCTTCTGGAAGTCGCGGATCGCCTCGAACAGGTGCTCGCGGTTGAAGTCCGGCCACAGCACGGGCGTGAACCAGAACTCGGCGTAGGCGGCCTGCCACAGCAGGAAGTTCGACAGGCGCTGCTCCCCCGCCGACCGGATGATCAGGTCGGGGTCGGGCATGTCCGGCCGGTACAGCCGCGAGGTGATCGACTCCGGCGTGATGCGTTCGCCGCGAAGTCGCCCGGCGTCGTGATCCTCGAGGATCCGCTTGACCGCGTCGGCGATCTCGGTCCGACCACCGTAGTTGAACGCGATCGTGAACGTCATCCCGGTGTTGTGCCTCGTGAGCTCCTCGGCGGACTCCATGTCGCGGAGCACGTTCTTCGGGATCCGCCAGTCGACCCGCCCTTGGAACCGGATCCGCACGTTCCGCTGGTTCAGGTCGTCGCGCCGCGTCCGCAGCAGCACGCGGTTGTAGTTGAGGAGGAACCGAACCTCCGACGGCGGCCGTCGCCAGTTCTCCGTCGAGAACGCGTACACGGTCAGCCAGCGGACCCCCGCGTCGATCGCGCCCTCGACCACGTCGAACAGCGCCTCCTCACCCTTCTTGTGGCCCTCGGTCCGGGGCAGGCCGCGCTGCTTGGCCCACCGGCCGTTCCCGTCCATGACGATCCCGACGTGCGCGGGGACGTTCGAACGGTCGAGGTCGTTGAGGTACGTGCTCATGCGGGCGCTCCGCGGGCGAGCATCGGGAACGACCGGATCCGGCGGTCCAGGTGGTATTCCGCGAACCCGAACAGCATCGCCCGGGCCTGCTTCCTGATGGCGTCCGGGGCGGATGACGGCGCACGCCCCACCGTCTCCAGCCCCGCGCCGGCCAGCGACGCCAGCAGCGCGAACGACTCCGGCGGCACGAGCTCGGCATCGTAGTCCGCACACTTCCCGCACACCGCACCGCCCTGCGCCGAGGAGAACAGCCCCGGGTCGAGCCGCCCGCCGCACCCCGCGCACGCAGTGAGCGCCGGGTGGAACCCCGAGAGCGATAGCAGCTTCAGCAGGAACGACTCGGCCACCGCGTACGGGTCGGCCGGCGCCGCATCGAGCGCCCGCAGGCCCTGGAGCAGCAGTAGGAACAGCCGCACGTTGCGCTCGTGCTCCTCCGCGACCTTGTCGGTCGATTCCAGCATGGCCTCCCCGGCCGTGATCAACGCGTAGTCCGAACGCAGCACGTGGTGCGCCGAGATGATCTCGGCCTGCGTCACCGTGTCGAGCGAACCCCGCCCGCGGTACATCAGCACCTGGACGTGGGTCATCGGCTCCAGGCGGGCGCCGAACCTGCTGAGGGTCTTGCGGGCCCCCTTGGCGACCGCCCGGACCTTGCCCGAGCCCTGGGTCATGATCGTGACGATGCGATCGGCTTCCGCCAGCTTGATGCGACGGAGGACGACGCCCTGTTCGTGGTACAGCGGCATCGGGCGAATCGTACCCTCGCCCTCCGACGCCTCCGATTGCGGCGACGTGCGATTTTCGTGACATCGACAGCGTCCGAGGCATGGCCGAGACGGCCGGGGGGCACCGGGGGCCCGCGTAGACTTCGGGTTCCCATGCGGACGTGCCCAACCTGCGGCGAGGAGAACCCCGACCGCGCGCGGTTCTGCCTCGCGTGCGGCGCGGACCTCGACCATGCGGCCGCGGCGCCGGCCGCGTCCGAGGAGCGCAAGGTCGTCTCGGTCCTGTTCGTCGACCTCGTGGGGTTCACGCAGGCGTCCGACGCCGCGGATCCCGAGGACGTCCGGGCCCGTCTCCGTCCGTACCACGCCGCGCTGAAGCGCGAGATCGAACGCTTCGGCGGCACCGTCGAGAAGTTCATCGGCGACGCGGTCATGGCGGTGTTCGGCGCGCCGGTCGCGCACGAGGACGACGCCGAGCGGGCCGTCCGGGCGGCCCTGCGCATCCTCGATGCCATCCCCGAGCTGAACGAGGAGCACCCCGGCCTGGACCTCGCGGTGCGCGCCGCGGTCAACACCGGCGAGGCGGTGGTCAGCCTCGGCGCCCGACCGGAACGGGGCGAGGGCATCGTCGCCGGCGACGTCGTGAACACCGCCTCGAGGCTGCAGGGCGCGGCGCCGGTGGGCGGCGTCGTGGTCGGCGAGATCACCCACCGCGCCACCCACGACGTGTTCGCCTACGAGGAGCTCGAACCCGTCGCCGTGAAGGGCAAGCAAGAGCCCGTTCCGCTGTGGCGGGCGATCGAAGCGCGGGGCCGCTTCGGCGTCGACGTCGAACGCCCGCGCACGCCGTTCGTGGGGCGCGAGGAGGACCTCGTGCTCCTCCAGCAGACGCTGCTGCGTTCGATCCGCGACCCCAGCGTGCAGCTGGTCACCGTCGTTGGGGAGCCAGGCGTCGGCAAGACCCGCCTCGTGGCCGAGTTCCAGGCGTGGGTGGACGACCTTCCGGACATCGTGACGTGGCGACAGGGCAGGTGCCTGCCGTACGGCGACGGGGTCACGTTCTGGGCGCTCGGCGAGATCGTGAAGGCGCTCGCCGGCATCCTCGAGTCGGACGGCCCGACCGAGGCCGCCGCGAAGCTCTCCCGGTGTGTGGACGGGCTTGCGGAGGACGCCGACCGGGAATGGCTCCGAGCCCGGCTCGCCCCGCTGATCGGCCTGGAGGACACGGGGTCGACCGACCGATCCGAGTCGTTCGCCGCATGGCGGACCTTTCTGGAGCTGGTGGCGGCGTCGGGTCCGTTGACGCTCGTGCTGGAAGACCTGCACTGGGCCGACCCGGCGATGCTGGAGTTCGTCGACGAGCTGGTGGAGTGGTCGAGCGGCGTTCCGCTCACCGTCGTCTGCACGGCGCGACCCGAGCTGCACGAGCTCCATCCCGGGTGGGGCGGCGGCAAGCGGAACTCGGTCACCTTGTCGCTCACGCC
>DATLUW010000397.1:0-2401 GCA_035577825.1 Actinomycetota bacterium
TCGGCTCCCGCCCGTTGTACAGCTCGATCGCCGTCTCCACGTCGGAGAAGAACATCGGGTCGCGCTGATCCTGGACGTAGTTGAACTGGCGGGTGCGCTGAGTGATCAGCGACGTGCCCGACGACGCACCCTGCGCCGCCGCGTTCCCGACGATCAGCAGCTTCGCCACCGACGTCGCCGACGCCGCCGCCGTACCACCCCACGAACGAGTGACCGTCACAGCGGACGCTGCAACGGCGGTGACGAGGTACCCCTCGCCGGTCTCCATGTTCCGGACGACGCTGCCGACGCGGAACACCGTGTTCCCGTCGCCGCCGGTCACCGTCAGGTTCGTGTCCCCCGCCGCCGCCGACGCCGCCAGCGCCGACGTCCTGGGCAGGTATTCCTTCTCCAGCCACTCGACGATCTCGCGGACGGCCTCCTTGCGGCCGATCGTGTCGAGGATCGTCCGAAACTGCTGGTCGTCCGGCTGGAGCAGGTACCGCTTGTCCGACATGTCGACGACACGCCGGTTGGAGAGCTCGGCCTCGGTGTGGTAGAGGCCGCTCTTGATGGTCGTCATGATGAGTCTCCGTTGATCGAAAGGGGATGAAGTCGTGCTTCCTTTCGGCCAGCGGGTGCCCCAGGTAGGGGCCGCGGACTTGTTAGGACTCGGAGGGGTTCAGACCCATCCGGCGGGCGACACGCAGGTACTCCTCCGTGAAGGCATCCTCGGGACTCTGGGCTCCGGGTTCCTCCGGGCGGGCTGCTGTCGCGGATGCGACGCCGGCTCCGAGCTTCTGCTCGCGGGCGGCGTTCGCGTCTTCAGTACGGGCGACGGTCTGGGCCAAGCCTTGCCGCCCTCGGGCGGTCAGGTACAGGGTTTCCAGAACGTCGGCGTCGATCGGCTGACCCGCCTGAGCAAGACGAGCAACCACGGGAGAAGCCTGGGCTTCCCGCATGATCGCTTCTCCGTACTCGGCGACGTCAGGGTACTTCCGCATCAGCGTGTCCAGTGCGTTGGACAGGCCGACACGCTCGAGTTGCGGCTGAATCCGATGCTCGAACTGGGAGAGACGGACGGCCTGGTCGAAACGGCTTGCGCCGATCGGGTCCTCCGCCGCCCACTGCCGCAACGTCTGCTCGTAGGGGATGCTGTCGGCGCCGTACTGCTTCAGCGCCGCCTGCGTTGCCTGCTGCGGGTCTTCGTCCGCGTAGGCGTACAGTTGGTCGGGGGGGACGGTGTACTGCTGCTGGAGAAGCTGGTCGCGGAACTGGCGAAGCTCGCCGAGCTCGGACGACTGGCGGCCCTGGAGGGACTGCATCTCCTCGTAGGCGCGCTCCAGCTCTTCGGGGGACTTGTACTTGCCGGCGTAGACACGCTCCGGCTCTGCCGGGGTGGCGTCGTCTGTGCCTTCCTCGGACGGGGGTGTCTCCTCGAGAGGGGCCTCGTCGAGTGGTTCGCTCATGCGGGTTCCTTCCGCTGTTGCAGTTCACGCACCAGACGTGTCTCGGCCTTCGACGGGGTGTCGAGGATCGCCTGGACGCCTTCCCAGAAGCCCGCACGGAACGCGGCCTCCCGTTCGTCGGGGATCTCGCCTTTGTAGACGGCTTCTCCCCAAGCCTTTTTCTGCGCGTCGATCATGCCGTGGTAGTGGTCGCAGAGTTGCAGCCACCCGGGGAACTGGAGGAGCGCGGCCATGTCGCCGAGTTCGGCGGTTCCGAGGATGCGGAGGTTCGGGTGGGGCGCGCGGTGGGTCACTGGCCGTTTGCCGCCCCGCCGCTCATCGCGCCCATCTGCTGAAGGGCAGCGACACCCGAGAGGCTGTTCGCGTTGCTAGGTGACGTGGGGCCGGCGGCGAGATCGACGTTCGTGGTGCCGGTGCCGTTCGTCGGCGGACCCGGCTGCCCGGACTGGCCGGCCATCGGAAGCTGCTGCGGCTTCGCGGAGAAGTACCGCTCGGTGTCCTGGACGCCGAACTCCTCCAGATAGTCCTCCATGTACGCCTTCAAGTTCAGCGGCTGACCGGTCATCGCGAACACCGGAGCCGACGACACGGCCACCTGAAGCATCGACTGCTTCTCAGCGCGGCGCTCCTGCCGCAGCATCGACTCATCCACCATCTCCGTCTCGAACGCGTACACGCCCTGCAACTCCTGCGGGTGGATCTCCTCCCAGTCCGTCGCCCCCTCACGGCCGATGATCGGCACCAGCCGCTCCTTCTCGATGAACTGCTGGTTCAGCGCACACCACTGCTCACCGACCCGGCCCTTCGCCCACACGAACTGCTGCTTCTTCGCCGCAAACCGCTTCTGCGCCAACGACGTGACGATGCTCATGCCCGTCGCGGTCTGACCGCCATACCCGCCACCAACAGCAGGCTGGAACGGCACCGACGCACCGACGATGTCCTGAATGTCC
>DATLUW010000398.1:0-3608 GCA_035577825.1 Actinomycetota bacterium
TCATCGGCACACCGATCCTTCCCCAGCACATCTGGGAGAAGCTCGCGACCGGCGACGGCAAGGCGCTGAAGACCGCGGCGAACGACCTCGTGACGCCGACAGACGGCCACCCGGTCGTCTCGGGGGGGCCGTTCATGCTCGTGGAGTACAAGAAGGACGACATCGCCCTGATGCAGCGCAACCCCAACTACACCCTGACCGCCAAGCCGTACATCGACGGGTTCGGGATCCAGATCTACTCCGACGAGGACTCGATGATCACGGCGCTCAAGAACGGCGACCTCGACGCCATCGAGGGCGTCCCCACGACGACCGTCACGTCGCTGAAATCAGCGGGATACTCGATCAACGACACGCCCGGCGTGTTCTTCTACGACTTCATCATCAACTCGAATCCGAAGAAGCCGGAACACCGGGAGCTGCTCGACCCGAAGGTCAAGGAGGCGTTCGAGTACGCCATCGACCGCCAGCAGATCATCCAGGTGGCGTTGGGCGGATTCGGAACCCCCGGCGCGAGCATCGTGCCGCCGGCCACGGGAGACTGGAGCGATCCGAACGTCAAGCCGCTGCCCTTCGACATCGATCAGGCCAACCAGATCCTCGACTCGCTGGGGTTCCAGCGGGGCGCCGGAGGGATCCGGGTCGCCGACGGCCACCCGATGGAGTACACGGTCATCATCCCGAACTCGCAACAGGCCATCCTCAGCCGGACGTTCCAGATCATCCAGCCGGATTTCCAACAGATCGGCGTCAAGCTCTCGCTCAAGGTCCTCGACCCGTCGGCGGCCTTCGACGCGATCGGCGCGCCGGACTACAAGTACCTGAACTTCGACCTCGCCATGTGGGACTGGATCCCGTTCCCCGACCCCAGCTACATCCTGAACGTGGTGATGTGCAACCAGTACGGCTCCAACAGCGACTCGGGCTACTGCAACCCCGCATACGACAAGCTGTGGAACCAGCAGGCGTCCACGGTCGACCAAACCAAGCGACGTCAGATCGTGTACCAGATGCAGGAGGTCCTGTTCCATGACCGGCCCTACATCGTCCTGAACTACCCCGACGTCATCGACGCCTTCAACTCCGACCACTGGACGGGGTTCTACAACGAGACCGGCTTCGGGATCTTCATCAACAACAGCACGTTGACGATGAACTTCGTGCACCAGACCTGAGTGGGCGGACCTCTGCCGTCGCCGAGGTCGGTGGTGTGACTGGTGAGGCGCGCTGACTACGTCATCAAGCGAACGTTCTTCGCGTTCGTCACGATCTTCGTCGCGATCACGCTGAACTTCTTCCTGTTCCGGGTGATCCCGGGCGACGCGGTGAGCAACCTCGCCCGGGTCCCCCACGCGACGCCGCAGCTGCGCCAGTCCCTCGAGAGGGAGTTCGGCCTGGACAAACCGAAGTGGGAGCAGTACCTCATCTACCTCGGGCAGCTGGCCCACGGCAACATGGGCGTGTCCTTCGCGAATCAGGAGCCGGTCTGGAACAACCTGAAGACCGACCTGGCGAACACCCTCCCCATGGTGACGCTCGGAACGGTCATCGCCATCGTGATCGGGTTGATCACCGGAATCCTCTCCGCGTGGCGGCGGAAGACGAAGCTCGATCACGTCAGCACGAACGTGGCCATCGCCTTCTACGCGTTCCCGACCCAGTGGCTGGCGCTCGTACTCCTCATCTACCTCTCGCGGTTCTTACCGAGCCACGGGATGACCAACGACTTCCTGCTGAATCCGACGCCCTGGCAGCACTTCAAGGACGTCTTCCTCCACATGGTGCTGCCGGCCCTGACCCTCGCGCTCACGCTCTATGGTCAGTACACGCTGGTGGTGCGGTCGTCGATGCTGGAGACGCTCGGGGAGGACTACGTCCTGACGGCCCGGGCGAAAGGCCTCCCGCAGCGGAAGGTCGTGGTTCGGCACGCGTTCCGCAATGCCATGCTCCCCACCACCACGTTGATCGCCTTGTCGTTGGGGTACATCGTGGCCGGCGCGATCCTCATCGAGACCGTGTTCTCGTGGCCGGGAATCGGAAGCGCCGTGTACCAGGCCGTCACGCAGCGCGACTACCCGATGCTCCAGGGGGCGTTCCTGGTCCTCACGGTGTCGGTGGTGGCGGCGAACTTCGTAGCGGACCTCCTGTACTTCAAGCTCGACCCGAGGATCACGGAGTAGCGGATGGGCGTCCGAGCGGACAGCGTGGCGGATGGGACCGGGCTCGAGGGCCCGCCGCCCCGGAGGCGGCGGGGCGGGTGGTTCTTCCAGGTCCTGCGCGAGAGCACCCAGGCGAAGGTGGGCCTGGGCATCCTCCTGTTCTTCATCGTGGTCGCGCTGCTCGCCCCGTGGCTCGCGCCGTACAGCGTGCACGAGCAGACCGGCGCGGTGTACTGCCCCCCGTCGTCGCGACACCCCCTCGGGTGCGACGACGGCGGGATCGACATGCTGTCGCTCCTCATCGTGGGCGGGCGGACCTCGCTCATCGTCGGATTCGCCGCGACGTTCGTCGCGATGATCATCGGAGGCGGCATCGGCATCCTGGCCGGGTACCGCGGGGGATGGCTCGACGGCCTCCTGATGCGGATCACGGACTACTTCCTCGTGATCCCCGACCTTCCGTTGGCGATCATCGTGGCGGCGGTGTGGGGAGCCAGTCTCTCGCACCTCATCTTCGTGATCGCGCTGCTGCTGTGGACGACCACGGCGCGCATCGTCCGGTCGCAGGTGAAGAGCGTCCGCGAACGCGTCTACGTCAAGCGGACACGGTCGCTCGGAGCGGGCAACACGCGGATCGTCTTCCGCCACGTCCTCCCCCAGATCGCGCCGCTGCTGATCGCCAACACGGTCCTGACGGTGGCGATCGCGATCTTCGACGAGACCGCGCTCTCCTTCCTGGGCCTCGGGGACCCGAGCGCCGTCACCTGGGGGAGCATCATCGAGTTCGCGTTCCTCCGATCGGCCATCTCGGCCGGGGCGTGGTGGGCCATCATCCCGGCCGGACTGTGCGTCGCCTTCGTGATCATGGGGTGCTACTGGCTCGGTCAGTCCATCGAGGACGCCCTGAACCCGCGCCTGAAGGTCGCGCACCTGGGGCCGAGGGGCTTCCGTCTCCGGCCGATCTCCCGCCGGGAGAACCCGGAATGACCCTGCTCAGCGTCCGTGACCTCCACGTGTGGTTCGACCTTCCCGACGGCCGGGAGCTGCGCGCGGTGCAGGACGTGGCGTTCGACCTCGACTCGGGTGAGCGCATGGGCCTCGTCGGGGAATCGGGCTGCGGCAAGACCACGACGATCCTCGCCCTCATGGGGCTCCTCCCCTCCTCGGCCTCGGTCGGCGGCGAGGTCCTCCTGGACGGCGTCAACATCCTCGGAGAGGGAGAGGAGAGTCTCCGTCCGCACCGCTGGAACGAGATCGCCATGGTGTTCCAGGGGGCGATGAACGCGCTCAACCCCGTGAAGAGCATCGAGTATCAGATCGTCGAGCCGATGGAGCTGCACCATCAGGCGGAAGGAGCCGCCGCGAGCAAGCGGGCAGGAGAGCTGCTGGAGCTGGTGGGGATCCCCGCCGGTGCGGGGGCCCGGTACCCCCACGAGTTCTCGGGGGGGA
>DATLUW010000399.1:0-2683 GCA_035577825.1 Actinomycetota bacterium
CCGGAGGCGGCGCTGATCGGCGTCCAGTACCTCGCCAACGACCGGGGCGAGGCCCAGGGGCTGTTTTCGCTGCTCGACCCGACGCCGGCCGCGTGGCTGTGGGCCGGCACCGACCTCGTCGAGGGCTCGACCTTCGGTGAGGCGCTCGGCGGGTACGGGATCGAGATCGACCACACCACGCCCGAGTCCCCGCCGTCGACGATCGTCCTCGCCCAGATCCCCGACCTGTTCGGGAACGGCCTGACCGCGCAGATGACGTACTACGAGACCCCCGCCGGGGCGAAGGTCTTCGCCGCCGGCGCACTCGACTTCGGCGGCTCCGCCCTGATGACGCCGGTGGAGACGATGCTCGAGAACCTCTGGGCCCGGCTCACGAAGCCGTGATCGGGATGGCGTCGCGGCGGCGCAGGGTCGCGATCGCCCGGGCGCCCATCGTCAGCAGCTGAACGGTCGCCACGAGCACGAACACCGGCCGGAAGCCGCCGTGGGCCAGGATCACGCCGGCGCCGAGGAAGCCGATCGGGGCGGCGAGCTGGTTGATCGCGAGGACCGCGGTCAGCGCCTGCGGGCGGACGGCGGGCGGCACGATCAGCGTCAGGAACGCGTGGAGCGACGGGTTGACGACGCCGTTGGCGAACCCGGCGAGGAGCAGCGCGGCGGCGATCCACCCCGCCTCCCCGGCGCCGAGCAGCAGCCAGAGCGGGATCGCCTGCGCGATCACGAAGACGGCGATCAGCGTCGCCGGCTCCATCCTCTTGCGAACGCGGAACGACGCGACGTTACCGGCGACGGCGGCGACGCCGAAGCAGGCGAAGAGGATGCCGGCGATCTTCGCGTTGCCGTCGTACTCGGTGAAGGCGTAGAAGGGGAGCGTCGCGAAGAGCGCGTTCCAGGCGGCGTCCCCGACGGCCATCGACACCGTCCACGCGAGGAGCAGCCTGTTGCGGCCGAGGTAACGGACACCCGCGAGGACGCCCTGGGCGTCGTCGGTCGCCTCGACGGGCTTGCCGGCGGGCACGAACAGGGCGATCACGACCAGCGCGAACAGGAACGTGGCGGCGTCGACGACCAGCACCGCGGGAGCGCCGATCAGCGTGATCAGGACGCCCGCGAGCGGCGGCCCGATCAGCATGGTGATCCGGGTCGCGCCCTGGAGCCACGCGTTCGCCCCGCTGACCGTCGACTCGTCCTCGCCGAGGATCTCGACCAGGACGACCCGCTGCGAGGCGAAGTACGGGCCGAACAGCCCTCCGATCGCGAAGACGATCACGACCAGCAGCCAGAACGACAGGAGGCCGGCCCAGTTCAGCAGCGGGATGAGCAGGATCGCCGGGCCCGCGATCGCGTTGACGACCACCATCGTCCGTCGCGCGCCGAGGCGTGCGGCGAGGTGACCGCCGGGAATCCCGAAGGTCGCCACGCCGAACGCCTCGGCGGCGAGCACGATGCCCATGCGCGACGCCGACCCGGTCGTCGAGAGCACGAACCAGGGGAGCGCCAGCCAGGTCATCATCGACCCCGTCGTCGAGACGACCTCCGCCAGCAGCAGCGCGAACAGACCCCTGTCCCGGAGCATTGCTACGCGCGGACGATCTTGATGTCGCCGCTCATCGTCGTGCCCTTCACTTCGACCAGCGGCCCGGCGGTCGCAACCTCGGCCCCGCCGAGCTCGACCTCGGAGGTCGTCTCGCCGCTCAGCGAGCGGGCGTCGACGTGGAGCCGCGAGCCCTGCTTGATCCCGACCCGGGCGTCGCCCGACGCCGACTTGATGTCGACCTCGCCCTCGGCGATCGACCCGATGACCATGTCGCCCGACGCGGTCTGGATCTTCACCCGGCCGCCCGCGTCGCCGATCAGCACATCACCCGACGCCGAGCGGATCGTCCCTCCGCCTGCGACCGACTCGATCTGCACGTCGCCGGAGGCGGTGTTGACGTCGGCCCGGCCGCCGACCGCTGCGAGCTGCACGTCGCCGCTCGCGGAGTGGATCTTCACCTCCCGGTCGACCTGCTCGACCTGAATGTCGCCGGAGGCCGTGTTGACCTCGAGTGCGCCGAGCCGACCGGCAGTCCGGAACTGTGCCGACGCGACGTTGCCGTCCACGTCGGAGCCGTGCGGGGAGCGGACGCGGATGTCGAACTCGCTGTCGCTCTTCAGGCCGAATCGCTTCCGGCCCTCGATGACGATGTCGCGGCCGTGCTGCTCGACCTTCAGCTCCTCGACGTCGCCGCGGATCGCCTCGACCTCCACGATGGTCTGCTCGACATCGGCGGTCTCGATCTCGATGCGACCGGCGGCGAGCCCGAACCGGAGCTTCGGCGGCCTGGCTGTCTCGAACTCGTACCTCACTGTGACCTCCTTCTGCGCGGCGTCGCTGTGGACAGCCGGGTCGGCCGCGGGTCGAATCGGTCGCCGCGCCGATCGCCGGTCTCCCATTCGGGGAGATGTCCGAACAGTCCAGGTGCGAACCTCATGCCTTCTCCTCCTTTCAGCTCTGGCCGTAGCCGGTCAGGCGGCTGCCGATGCGGCCGCTCGACGCGACCGCGGTGCTCAGGCCGCGGGCCAGCGCCTTGACGATCCAGGTGTTCACGGACACGCCCTCCCTCGCGGCCGCGCCCTCCACCGACGACTTCAGCGAGTCGGGGAGGCGCAGCGTGATGCGGGCGGCGAGGCCGTCCTCGGC
>DATLUW010000400.1:0-11323 GCA_035577825.1 Actinomycetota bacterium
GCGCCCGGCCAGACCCGCGACGTCCAGAGCTCGCCGCGCTCCGCCGGACTCGGGAGCAGCAGCTCCCGGTCGCGCCCCTGCAACAGGAAGACGGCGTCGCCGCTCGGAAGGAGCCGGGCCGCCACCGCCCGCTGCTCCGCCGGCGCCCCGAATGTCTCCTCGTCGCGGGCGAGGATCCACGCGTCGCCGATCGGGGTTCGAACCGCCGTCAGCTCGTCGGCGAGGCTCGTGTACGCGGCGGCAGCCTCGCGCGTCGTGATCCCCGCCCATCGGGCGAACGCCGCCGGCGCCGTCGGGCCGAAGACGTGCAGGTGCCGCCGCGCGAGCTCGGCGCGGGCCGCGATCGGGTCGACTTGCGGCCGCGGCGCCGTCCACACCACCGGCAGACGCGCCCCTTCCCACCGAATCAGGACGGTGCCGGTGGCGGCCGCGTATCGCAGCGCGTTCGGAGGCACGCCGACCCCGCGCCCCGCCTCGTCGTATCGCATCCGCCGGCCGTCGAGGAACGCGTGCAGCCGCGCGGCGAGGTCCTCCGCTCGCCGCAGCCTCGCGCCCCCGTCCGGCAACCGCCCCAGCGAGAACACGGCCAGGTCGCGCTTCGCCACGACGTAGGCGCTGTATCGCGGCCCCCAAACCTGCACGAGCGACGGATGCTCCCACGTGTCGGGCCGAGTCTCGGAGACCCGGGCGTGGATCGACAGCAGCGCGGCGCGTGGCATGCTGTCCTGCAGGCCGGCCCAGGCGGCCACGCGCAGCGAGCGTGCGCCGGCCGGGAGCCGCTCGTCGAGCGCGCCGACGCGGCGCCGGAAGGCCAGGATCTGCTCCCGGGTGAGGTCGGGCCGCGGCGTCACCACGTGGCGGATGAAGGAAGGGGATCGGGCTTCAGCGGCGGGCGGTGCGGTCGGATGGAGCGGATGAGGGGAATCGAACCCCCGTCTCAAGCTTGGGAAGCTTGCGTTCTGCCATTGAACCACATCCGCCCGAGCGGCCCGGAAGCCGTTCGCGGGCGCATTCTAGCAATGGCGTCGGAGCCCCCGCCGGCCCGCGAGCGGCCCGGCGGCCGTCACCTGCTAGCGTTGCCGGTCCCATGAGCGGTCCCTCGAAACAGCCCGCCGCACCCGCCCACGAGCCGGGCATCGAGCCCTCCCCGACCTTCTGGCCGAGCCTGCTCATGCGGCTCGCGTCGCGGGAATCACTCACCGCAGACGAGACCGCCGAAGCCATGCTCGCGATCATGCGCGGCCAGTCGACCCAGGCCCAGCTCGGCGGGTTCCTCATGGCGCTCCGCACCAAGGGCGAGACGCCGGAGGAGCTCGAGGGAATGGCCGCCACCATGCTCGCGCTGGCGCAGCAGGTCGACCCGCCCGGGCCGGTGATCGACACCTGCGGCACCGGCGGGGACCGGGCGGGCACCCTCAACGTGTCCACGCTCTCCGCGATCGTGTGCGCCGGCGCCGGCGTCGCGGTCGCCAAGCACGGGAACCGCGCGGCGTCCTCGCGGTGCGGCTCGGCAGACCTGCTCGAGGCGCTCGGCGTCACGATCTCGCTCGACGCGGCCGGCGTCCGGCGGTGCCTGGAGGCGGCGGGGATCGCGTTCATGTTCGCGCCGGTGTTCCATCCGGCGATGGCGCACGCCGGCGTGGTGCGGGGCCAGCTGCGCGTCCCGACGGCGTTCAACTTCCTGGGGCCGTTGACGAACCCCGCCCGGCCCCACGCGCAGATCGTCGGGGTGTCCGACCCGCGGATGCTCCCGCTGGTGGCCGAGGTGCTCGCCCGCCGGGGAACCCGTGCCCTGGTGTTCCGGGGCGATGACGGCCTCGACGAGCTCACCACGACGGGGCCGTCGCACGTCTACCACGTGGGCGACGGCCGGGCCGAGGAGGGCAGCCTTTCCCCGGACGACGCCGGGCTCCCGGTCGCGCAGCCGGGCGATCTCACGGGCGGCGACGTCGAGCACAACGTGGCCATCGCCCGGGCCGTCCTCGCGGGGGAGCAGGGCCCGCACCGCGACGTGGTCCTGCTGAACGCCGGCGCGGCGCTGTGGACGGCCGGCCACGCCCGCGACCTCCGCGCGGGGGTCGCCGCGGCGGCCGGGTCGATCGACTCCGGCAACGGCGCGACCACGCTGGATCGCTGGGTCGCCGCCTCGGCCGGCTGAGCCCGCGCCCGGCCCACCTGAGCAGGTAGGACGTTCGACCTGCCAGTGCGCGCTCCTCGATTGCCGACGACACCGTGGCGCCGTTCTCGGATCGCGGCCCGACACACGACGGGTTCGCGAAGCCGGACATCGTCGCGCTGATGGCCCAGACGAACCCGCTGGCTCACGCCGAACCAGATCAAGGGCATCCTGATGAACACGGCCACGAAGCTGCCGAAGCAGAGGGGCGCCGGGGCCGGCGAGGTGAACGCGTCCGCGGCGGTGAACGCCGTGACCGACCTGCTCGGCCTCCTCACGCCGGCCAACAGCGGCCTCACCGCCTCCAAGGGCACGGGCTCGCTCGAGGCCTCGCGCGGCACCAGCCACATCTTCACCGACGCGAACAACGACGGCCTCCTCGGCCTGCTGACCGGGGACACGACAGTCTGGGGGACCCCCCGGAACGGGAAGTCCTGGTCGACGGACGCGTGGACCGGCTACCAGTGGAAGGGCAGGTCCTGGAGCGACTTGTCCTGGTCCGGGAAGTCGTGGGGGTAGCCGAGCGACCTCGCGGTGATCAGCCGGCGTGCGGCGCCGGCCCCACCGTCGGCCGCCCCATGCTGGCGTAGGTGAACCCCGCCTCTGCCATCGCGGCGGGGTCCATCACGTTGCGGCCGTCCACCACGACCGGGTGCGCCAGCTCCCCCCGCAAGCGTTCGAGGTCGGCCGTCGCGAACACGCTCCACTCGGTGCAGATCGCCAGGCAGTCGGCCCCCCGGACGGCTTCGTACGGGTCGGCCGCGAACTCCACGCCCGGCAGCAGCGGCTTCCCGGACGGCATCGCCACCGGGTCGAACGCGGTCACGTGCGCCCCGCCGCCCACCAGCCGCTCGGCGACCTCGAGCGCCGGGGAGTGTCGGAGGTCGTCGGTGTCCGGCTTGAACGCGAGCCCCCACAGTGCCACGCGCTTGTCCTCGAGGTTCCACACGACGCCGCGGATCTTCTCGACGAAGGCGTCGATGCGCGCCTGGTTCACCCGTTCGACCGCCTCCAGGATCCCGAACCCGACCCCGAGCTGATCGGCCTTGTACCGGAACGCCCGCACGTCCTTCGGCAGGCACTCGCCGCCGAACCCGATCCCCGCCTTCAGGAACGGCGCGCCGATGCGTTCGTCGATCCCCATCGCGGCCGCGACCGTCTCGACGTCCGCGCCGGTCCGCTCGCAGATGTCGGCCACGCTGTTGATGAACGAGATCTTCGTCGCGAGAAACGCGTTCGACGCGTGCTTGATGAGCTCGGCGGTCGCGAGGTCGGTCACGACGAACGGGCAGCCGGCCCCGTCGACGATCGGGCGGTACACCTCGCGGAGGCGTTCGACCGCCCTCGGCGAATGGCTGCCGACCACCACTCGGTCCGGCCGCAGCGTGTCCTGCACGGCGCGCCCCTCCCGCAGGAACTCCGGATTGGAGGCGACGTCGAACTCCGCGCCCGCGCGGGCTTCGCGTTCGATCGTGCGGCGGATCCACTGCCCGGTCTCCACGGGGACCGTCGACTTCTCCGCGACCACCGTGTAGCCGTCGAGTGTGTCCGCGACCATCCGGGCGACGCGTTCGACCTGGACGAGGTTCGCCTCGCCGGAGTCCTTGGTCGGCGTCCCCACACAGACGAACACCACCTCCCCGTGCGGGGCGGCCTCGCGCGGGTCGTTCGACATGCGCAGGCGGCCGGCGTCGAGGCCCTCGCGGACGAGCTCGGCGAGGCCGGGTTCGTGGAACGGGACCTCGCCGCGGGCGATCGACGCGGCCTTCTCGGCGTCGTCGTCCACGCCGAGGACGTCGTGGCCGATGTGGGCCAGGCAGGCGGCCGTGGTCAGGCCGACGTGCCCGGTGCCGACGACGGAGATGCGCATGTGGCCAACCTTACGGGATGCCGACCCCCCCGGCCCGGAAGCGTTGCGCACGGGTCGGGGAGAGTTGCGCGCGCATCACCCGCGTCCGGCGAGCGCCACGTCGGGGGCCCGCAGCACCCGCCTCGCGCCGGCGCCCACGAGGGCCCAGCACACCACGACGCCCGCGTCGAACCCCGCAGCGACGGTCCACCCCGCCGCGACCTTGGCGAGGACGACGGACGCCGCCGCAGCCACCGCCAGCCCGGCCACCGCGCCCACCACCGCCGCCCGGGGGCGCCGGAAGGTCACCAGCACCGCGCAGTCGAACGCCGCCAGCGCCGCGAGGATGAGCCCCGGCCCGACGATCGCGAACACGAACGCGGTGTCGCGCCCGACCGTGTCGGCCATCGACGTCGAGGCGGCCATCCACGCGACCACCACGACGAAGCTCGCCGCCGCGCCGGCGACCGCTGCGAGGATCGCCCAGCCGATCGCCCTCCGGCGGACCGCCGCGATCTCGGGCGTCATCCGGCCCGGCGCGGTGAGCGGGGTCCGGTCGGCGACGGCGGCCACGGACCCGGCGAAACCCTGCGCCGACGCGGCGACCACCGCCACCGCTCCGAGCACGGCCACCAGCGCCCACGTCCACCCGGCCTGCGTGTCCGGGCGGAGCGACAGGATCCAGTCATGCGGAGGCGATTGCGAGTACCACGTCGCGATCTGGGACACGAACACGAGCGCCGCGAACGCCGTACCGAACAGCACCACCGGAACCGCCGCGCGCACGCTGACGCGGGCGGGCGCGGGCCCGCCGGCCCGCCCCGTGCGCGACCCGTTCGTCCTCGAGCGAGGGAGCGTTCGGATCCCCCTCGCGGTTCGCACGGCGACGGCCAGCGCGACCGCGGCCGCCGCCAGGATCCCGGCGCTCTGAGCCGTGGCAAGCGAGGTTTCCACGAGCAGTCGGAGCACGACCGCGACCGCGGTCCCGCCGGCGAAGGCGATCGTCACCCACCACTCGCGCCCCGCCGCGACGGCGAGCCCGCCGGCGAGCCACAGCGCCGACAGCATCGCGAAATACCCGAGGGCGACCCCGACCTCCGAGGGCGCGATCAGGTCCTTCGCGGACAGCGCGGCCCACAGCGCGAGCCCCGAGACCACCGCCGCCACGATGCCCGCGAGGGCGGGGCGGAGGGTTCCATGGACGCCCGGCCCGCGTGCGCCGGGCGCCCCCATCGCGAGCACGAAGCCGGCCGCGACCGGGAGCGAGGTCGCCGCGGCGAGCCCGATGGCGGTCGCGCGTTCGATCCCGGCCGGACCGTCGTTCCACAGCGACGCCGTGAGCACGGTCGATGCCGCGAACGACGCGACGACCGGAACGGCGATCGCCGCGCCTCGCAGCGCCGCCCGGCCCGGGGCGCGGTGGCCCGCGACGCGGTCGCTCCGCAGCCGGGCCTCGACCCTGGCCCGCCCCGCCAACGCGGCGGGGGAGCGGTCCTGTTCCTCGACCACCTCCGCGGCGAGACGGAACACGTTCGCCCGGCCCATGGTCTTGGCCCGCTCGTCGCCAATGCCCATCGACTCGAGGACCGAAGCCGCCTCCGCCGCCCCAGCCAGTCGGCCCGCCTGGGCGGTCACCTCGAGCGTGAGCTCCTCGACGCCCTCGGTCACGGGGAACCCCCGGTCCTGTCGGGCCGTCGCCGGGCCAGCAGCGCGGCCAGGGCGTCGACGGCCTCGATGCGAACCTCGCGCGAGGGATCGGCGGAGAGCGCCTCGGTGAGCAGCCGGCCCGCACGGGGGCCGTTCAGCCGGCCGAGCGCGCGGGCGGCCTCCAGGCGAACCTGCGGCGCGTCGTCGGCCATCGCCCGTCCGGCGGCGTCGGTGGCCGAGGGGTCGTTCAGGTCGCGGAGCGCCTCGGCCCGGACCAGCGGGTCGGGGTCGGCGAGGCGGGATCGGAGGTCGGCGGGCCGCTCGGAGGCTGCCTCGTCGCCCCCTCCGGGAACGCTCGCGTCCCGCGCGCCGATCTTCTCCGGGGCGGCCGCCTCCGGGTCGGCCGCGGCCGTCGCCTCGACGGGGTGGCCGGGGACGTCCGGTTGATCCGCCGCGGCGCCCGCAGGCTCCTCGGCCGCCGGCGAGGGCTCGGGAACGCGCTTCCACACGTCCAGCCAGCGGTCCACCACCATCGCCGCCTCCGCCGCGGCGCGACCGCCGCCGGCCGACGGTTCGCCGGCGCGTTCGTCCGTGACGTCGTCGCGAACGCCCTCGTCGGCGGCCGCGGATTCGTCCTCCGGCCCCGTCTCCGAATCGGCCGGTGGCACCTCGACGTCGGTCTCGAGCGTCGCTTCGGCGTCAGCCGGCGCCTCGTCCGCCGTCTCCGCCGGCGCGTCGGCGGTCGGCTCCGCGGCGATGACCTCCTCCGCCTCCGGGACCCGTATCACCTCGTCCGTCGCGGCTCCCGCGGGCTCGCGGGCCGGGGCCAGCTCGATGCCCAGCGCGGCGTACTGCGCCCGGTAGTCGTCGAGGAACCGGCGCAGCCCGAACCGCGACACCGCCTGCTCGCGGGCCCCCAGCCGCGCGCGGTCGCGCTGTTCGGGGGAGATGCGGAGCGTCGCCGCCACGGCGTCGGCCAGCGCGGCGGCGTTCCCGACGGGCGCGACGATGCCGCCGCCGTTCAGCGCCTCGCGCACCCCACCCGTGTCGGTGGCCACCACCGCGACGGCGCAGGTGGCTGCCTCCAGCACCGGCGGCGGGAGCGTCTCGGACCTCGAGGTCACGAGCGCGACGTCGCCGAGTGCCAACGCGCGAGGCACGTCGGCCACCGGCCCGGCGAACCGGACCGTTTCCTCCAGCCCGCGCTCGCCGCGGAGCCGGCGCACGCGCTCCCAGAGCGACTGGTCGACGACCTCGCCGAAGTGCACGAACATGACGTCGGGGATCTCGCGGCGGACGATCTCGGCGACGCTGAGCAGTGTCTCGGGGTCGTGTTCGGCGTCCACCGGGGCGATCTGCACGACGGTCGGGCGCTCGGATCGGGGGACTGCCACGGGCCGGAACCGCTCGTCGTCGACGCCGGGCGGCACGACCTCGATGTTGCCGCGGGCCGCGCCGTACGCGAGCTCCCACCGCATGCTGTACCGGCTGGCGGGGGTCATCCGATCGGCCAGCCGGTAGGTCGTCCGGGCGAGCGCCCCTGAGACGTCCCCGACGAACCGCTTCAGGTGGAACGGCGTGCCCATCGACCGCAGGGCGAGGTACCGGTCGCGCGGTGCCACGCCGTGCTCTGACAGGATCAGCGGCGTGCCGCGTTCGACCTTCGCGAGGATCCCGGGGATGGCCGAACACCCGGCCGCGGTGGCGTGCACCAGGTCGGCCCAGGGGACCTCGACCGTCAGCGGCGCGAGCAGGCGCCCGAGCCACCGGAGCGCCTGCGCTGCCTCGCCGACCGTCGGCAGCTCGTCGGCCGACCAGGCTTCCGCCCGGTCGCCGTCGGGGTCGACGTCCGGACGGCCGGCATCCGGTGTTCGAACCAGGAGGTGGTCTCGGACCACGTCCCACGCCCCGGGGGACCGCCACGTGGCGCCGGGCTCCCATCGCCGGAAGGCGTCGCGCAGATCCAGCAGCGCGGCGGCCAGCCGCTCGCCGGGCCCGGCCGGGTCGATCGTGGTCTCGAGGAACGTCCGCAGGAGCGGGACGAATGTCCGCTCCACCTCGCGCGGGCTGGGACGACTCCGGCGGCGGGTGGCGCGGCCGTTCCCCCGCGGGGGCTCGCCGGCGAGGTCGTTCCACGAGGGCTGCGAGATCGTCCGGACGACGTTGCCCGGCAGGTTCCGGCCGCGGAGCACCGCGGGAACGGCGCCGAGCGACCACACGACGAAGTCGACGTCGGCCAGGCCGCGGACGAGGGAGTTGGCGAGGCAGCCGGGTTCTCCCGACAGCCCCTCCTCGGTCGTCAGCAGCACGAGCGGACGAGTGGACGGCGCGTGCGGCGCCGGTTGTGCGGGGGATTCCCGCGCTCGCATGGCCGAAGACTAGGCCGGGCGGGGGATACCGCCATCCTCCGAACGGGCACGATTCCTCGAACCCGGGGACACAGGGGTCCTAGGCCGGTGGTCGGAGCACGATCCGGGACGAATCCGCCCGTTCGCCTCGTCCTCGGTCCGGTTCCTGCCCGGTTCCTGCCCTCCCCTACGAGGCGCCAGGCGTCTGGAGGCGCTTCAGGGCCTCCTCCGCCGCCGAGACGACCTCCAGGACCGGGTCCGACAGGAACGTCTGCTTGACCGCCTCGAACGCCCGCTCGTCGCCGATCTCGCCCAGGAGGCCGACCGCGCGCACGCGGATCGACTCCACCGGGTCCGAAAGCGCCCGGGTCAGCCCGTCGACGCCACGCTCGCCGCGGATCGCGCCGAGCGCCTCGACCGCGCGCATGCGGTCGTTCGCGTCCATCGAACCGAGCCGCGTGAGGAACACGTCGGGGCCCACCAGGCTCTCGAGCAGGTGGCCGACCGTGCCGGCCAGCTCCGAGTCGTCCTCCATGAGGATGTCGACCAGCGGGTCCACCGCCGAGTTCCCCATCCGGGCCAGCACCTCGCCGGCCGGGCGGCGGAGCGACGGGTTCGTCAGCGCGAGCGCCAGGCGGCGGGCGACTGCGGGGGAGCGCCAGCGCACCAGCGCCTCGCCGGACACGTCGCGAACGCGCATCTCCGGGTCCTTGAGCGCGGTGATCAGCGGGTCGAGCACCATGTCGTCGTCGATCACGGACAGCGCCCGGACGGCCTCGACGCGAACCTCCACGTCGGGGTCGGACAGCGCGCGGGTCAGGCCCTGGATCGACTCACCGCTCCGCAGCGTGAGCAGGGCCGAGGCTGCCGTGCGGCGAACCGTCGGCGCCGGGTCCTGCAGCGACTGCACGATGCCCCGGACGCACTCGGGCGTTCCGGCGCGGCCGGCCAGCGTGATCGCGAGCGTGCGCTCGGCCGCGTCGGGCGAGCCCATGTGGTCGAGCGCGAGCATCGCGAGGCGCTCGGCGCTGTGGCGCTCCAGCGTCTCGACGAGGTGCTCGCGGCGGTTGGCCGGGCAGCGCTCGATGGCCGACCACACGATCGAACGGTCGCGGTCGGGGACGGCGGCGAGGTGGCGGATGGCGGCCTGCCACACGCGTTCGTCCTCGTCATCGAGGGCGTCGAGCAGCAGCTCGGCGGCCTGGCGGCCCATGCCGGCCGGCAGCACCTCGACGGCGGTCGCCCGCACGTCGGGGTCGGGGTCCGCGAGCGCCTGCGCGAGCGAGGCGGCGCGCTGGTCGAGCCCGGCCCGCCCGATCACGGAGATCGCGGTGGCCCGGACGACCGGCGACGAGTCCCGCTCCAGCACGCGCTGGGCCACCTCGATGGTCTGCGTGTCGCCGGATTCGCCGAACACCTCGAGCGCGGCCACGCGAACCGCGGCCGACGAGTCGTCGAGCAGCGGCTGCAGGGCCGGCAGGAGCGAACGCCCGCCGACGTGCCACAGCATCCGGACGCCGTCGGGCTTGTGCTGGCTGTCCATGGCGTTCACGAGGCCGACCAGCTCCTCGGGCGGGAGCCCGAACGAACCCAGGGCCCGGGCGAACGGCCCGCGCTCGTCGGAGCTCACGGCCGCGCCGCGGGCGAGCAACTCGCCGGCGGTCTCGGTGAGTCCGGCCGCCTCGGCGACCTGCGCCCCGAGCTCCACCTGCCCGCGGTCGTTCGACCCCATCGCGACGAGCGCCCAGTGGATGAGCGTCTCCCGGTCGATGCCCCGCAGCGCCTCGCCGGCGCGGAGGCGGACCGACTCGTCCGGGTCGCCGAGCGCCCGGGCCAGGCCCGAGACCATCTCGCCCTGGGGGCCGAGCTCGGCCTCGAACGACTCCACGGTCTGCTCCTCGGTCTCCATCGGCTGCTCCGGTTCCTGCTCGGGCTCGGCCGGCTCCTCGGGCTCCGGCGGGAGGCTGTCGGCCGCCGTGCGGCCCAGGCGAGCCACCTCCGGGTCCATGTCGCGGGCGTACGCCGCGAGCGCGCGGAGCGAGTCGCGGGAGCCCTCCTGCAGCAGCAGGCGGGCGGCGCCGATCCGGCGTTCGTCGTCGGTCTCCATCGCGGGCACCAGACGGTCGGTCCCGATCGCGACGGCGAGCGCGGTGAACCCGCCCCGCTCGCTCGAGTTCGGCTCGCTGTCCATCTGGCCGATCGCGAGCAGCATGCCGTCGAGGTCCTCGGCGTCGATCCCGGAGAACCGGATCGAACGCGGGAGCGAATCGAGCGCGGCCTGCTGCGTCGCCGGCCACTGCCGCTCCGCCACCATGGCGAACACCTCGGAGACGTCGCGGTCGGACCGCGCGGCGGCGAGGCGAACCGCACCGGCGCGCACCTCGTCGGCCGGGTCGCGGAGGGCCTGCCGGATGGCGGCGGCGTCCACCGCATCCGCCCGGGACGCGAGGGCGGCGAGGGCCGCCACGCGGATCCCGCGCTCGGGGTCCTGCAGCACCGCGGCCACGGCCGGCACGTCGTCGTCGGTCATGCCGCGCGCGACGAGCTCCTCGAGCGCGGCGCGGCGGTCGGTAGCGACCCGCGATTGCAGGCCGGCGTTGTCCTCGGCGGCCGGCGCCGCCGGCGCCGTGGCAAGCTCCGGTTCCGGGGCCGGCATGTTCTCCTCCAGGGGTTCGGGTTCCGTATGGACATCCTCCGCGATCAGGGCGGGGATCACATCTTCGGTGTCAGCAGCCTCCGTTTCGGTCTTCGTCTCCGCGACGACCTGCACGGGTTCGGGCTCGAGTTCCGGCTCCGGCTCCACAAGTGCCACCGGCTCAGGTTCGCGCTCGGGCTCCACGACTGCCACCGGCTCGGGCTCCGGTTCGAGTTCCGGTTCCGGGTCAACAGCTGCCTCTGGCGCCGTCTCCGGCTCGAGCTTGTCGACGGGTTCGGGCTCGGCTTCGACCTCGACGGTCGGCTGCACCGGTTCCGATTCGGGCTCCGGCTCTGCCCAGGACGGCTCCGCCTCGCTCTCGGGCTCGGCCTGGGCGACCGGTTCCATCGGCCCGGGTTCGGCCCAGGAGGGCTCGGCCTCGAGCTCGGCCCACTTCGGCTGGGCCTCGACGACGGGCTCGGCTTCCGGTTCGGACGCGGCGGGCTCGTCGCCCCCGGCCATCTCCGGCTGCGCGACCTGCTCGGGCGCGGCCCACGACGACTCGGTTTCGGCGGCGGGCTCGGGCGCGGCCCACGACGACTCGGTTTCGGCGGCGGGCTCGGGCGCGGCCCACGACGATTCGGTTTCGGGAGCGGCATCGGGAATGG
>DATLUW010000401.1:0-2124 GCA_035577825.1 Actinomycetota bacterium
TCGACTACAAGCACGGCCAGACCGGCGTCGTGCCGAATGCGATCGAGCTTCATCCGGTGCTCGATTTCTCGTGCGTCTCGGCTTAGCCGAGCGCCGCGTAGGAAGTGACCTTTACGAACTTCTAACGGAGGAGATCGCAATTCACCGACCGCCAGGGCGTCGTCATAGGCGGACAACCAGCCCGAAACGGAGGTCGATAGTCATGCGGAGGGTTCTCATGCTCGGGGCCGTCCTCACTGCGTTTGCGTTGGTCGGCATCGCTTCTGCGGCCAAGCCCGCGGTCGTGAAGATCACGCTGGCGCGTCCGGCGGTCGTTTACGGCAGCTCGGTACAGCTTTCTGGCACTGTCTCGAACCATCAGGCCGGCGAGTTCGTGATGGTGCTCGGACGCCCATACGGCACGACCACGCTCAGCCAGGTCGACATGGTGACTACCACGGCCAAAGGCGCCTGGACTTACATGGCGTCGCCGCAGATCCAGACGAGCTACCAGGCTCGCTGGAACGCGGTCACCAGCGGCATCGTCACGGTGAAGGTACGCCCGAAGATCATCTTGGCGCTCGAGAGCCGGACTGCGACGCGAGGCACGTTCTCCGTCCAGGTCGACGGCAACCGCCCGTTCACCGGCAAGCGGGTGCTGATCCAGAGGATCACTCCGAGCGGCCCGACTACGGTGAAGAGCGTCAAGCTCGCGGCGAACTCCTCGGCGACGTTCACCATCCGGCTCCCAAGGCACCTTGCCCGGGTTCGGGTCGTGATGTCGAGTTCGCAGGCTGCGCCCGGCTACATCGCCGGTTACAGCAACGTCTGGAGAAGTTCGTAACACGGAGGCCGGGACGGTGCCTTCCCGACCCGGCCTCGAACTTCTCTCTCCTTAGATCAAGCTCTTCGGAAACGGGTACGGGGCTAGTCCCCGGCGCCTGAGTTTGCCGGCGTCTCCTAAACCGTGGCTTGCCCGACGCCGAGGTCTGACTCATCAAGGTCGCCCAGAAGATTGGCGAGCTAGCCTGCTCGCCACATAAGGAACGCTGCCCCGCAACAACGAAGGCCCGGTCTCCCGGGCCTTCGTTCCGACCAATCAGCCCTGCCTAGCCGGGACAGGGGTTGTTGGGCTGAATGTTCCGGAAGTCCTCGTAGATGTACTGCGGGCCTCCGTTCGGCGCCGGGTAGAACAGGGCGAGCGGGTCCGTCCCGTACTCCGTCGCAGACGTGCCGCCGAACGTGTTCGTCGTCCCCGGGATGTGGGTGCCGCCGAGCTGCCAGACGCAACCGCCTGCGGAGCTGCCCGTGGTGAAGATCGGGTAGAAGTCGGCCCCCACTGGCGGGTTCACGCATCCCGCTCCGGGGTTCGGATCCGCCGGGTTGGCTAGGTGGCGCTGGCACGGCGGCGAGGTCGCGAACTCGATCCGCGGGAGATCCGCTTCGAATGCGACCTGACTGTAGTTCTGGCCGTTGGTGAGCGGGCTCGTGAACAAAACCGAGCTCGTGTGGAGGGACTGGTCCAGAGCCGGGTTCACTAACGTCCCTGGCCAGACCTGTTTGTAGGAAGCGCCGTCAAAATCGAAGTCGGTGTCGGTGCAACCAGTGATCGGCTCGAACAGGGACTCCGAGGCGTTGAAACAGAAATTGTCATCGCCGTCGCTCCCGCTCGGGTCCGTCACGCCGGACTGCGCGCACTTGCGCGACCCGGGAGCCGCCTTGTTGCAGTACTCGAAATGCCCGATCTCGTCGGAGAACGAGACGTTGTAGGAGTGTGCTGCCCAAGGGACACGGGTGTCGGGGCTCGACGTGCTGTACATCGGGTGGAAGTCGTAGGGGATGTTGTTGCAAGCCCTGCCCGTCGGGAGGTACTGCACCTCGCCGAAGCCGTTTCCCGAACTTGCGGTCATCGAGCCGGACTCCCCGGTGGTGACGTCGGTCACGCCGGCGAAGAGCCCGTGCGCGGTGTCGTGGATGCTCACGGTCAGCTGGTCACCGCTGCTCATGAAGATGTCGCGGGAGGAATTTGGCGTGAAGGTGGCGCCCGTGGCGTCTACCGGGTTCGCCGGTGCCTGAGACGCGCCATCGTGGGTGAGGAAGGCGAAGTTCGGGTACTCGAGGCCGACGACCTTCTGGCAGGTCGAG
>DATLUW010000402.1:0-4528 GCA_035577825.1 Actinomycetota bacterium
GGACCCTCGCCGCTCGTGACGCCGCTGGTGGTCGGCGCCATCGCCCTCGGGATCGGCATGCAGTACATCCCGGAGGGCACCGGGGAGCGCGTCAAGGTGTGGCTGTCGCGTCTGGGGCCGGTGGCGCAGGGGACTGCTCTCGGGTTGACGCTGTTCGCGATCACGACGCTCGGCCCGCAGGGCGTGGCGCCGTTCATCTACTTCCAGTTCTGACGACGAAGCATGGCGAGTTGATGACGACGGCAGATAGGGTCTGACGAGAGGGACATGGACCGACACGACACCGAACGACGGGACCCGAAGGGCCCGAAGCGGCACGGCGGCCGGCACTCGCGCGCCGGGCTCGCCTCGGGCGTCCCGGGAACGCACCCGGACGGGCCGGAGCCGGGACACGGGTTCGAGGTCGAACCGCCGAGGCGAACCGTGTCGACCGAGGCCACCGAGCACGCGCCCCGGGTCGACCCCGAGCGGGGGTTCGCCGTGCCCGCGCCGAGCCACCTGGCCACGCAGACCCTCGAGCGCCCCGGCCGCCACGAGCGCCCGGCCGTCGTCCGCCACCCCTTCCTGACCAACCGTCACCGGCCGATCCCGGACACGAAGCGGTTCGGGCTCGCGGCCGGGCAGGTGCTCGTCGCCATGTTCGTGTGCTTCCTGGTGTGGACGCTGCTCTCGGCCCACGCGCTGCACAAGGAGTCCGAGGCCGCCCCGGACGGCGCCCGGCGGGACGCCTCGCTCGCGTTCCTCGGCCCGGTGGACGGGCTCACCCATCTGCTGTTCATCGACCGCCTGGCAGCGATCTTCCAGGGCGCCGTCGGCCACGACCCGAACAAGGTCTCGCCGGGCGGGCTGGCCGACCAGCCGGGCGGGCCGCCACCGCCGCAGCCGTCGCTGCTGCCGACCACCGGGCCCGCGAACCCGCGGCCGACGGGCTCGCACAACGGGAACGGGAACAACGGCAACGGGAACAACGGGAACGGGCACGGCCACAAGCACCATCCGTCGCCCCAGCCGACGAAGCCCGGCACCGGCGGCTCGGCGCTCCCGCTGCTCCGCGTGCCGACGGCCGCCAAGCCGCTGAAGGTGCTGGTCGTCGGCGACAGCTTCGCCGAGGACGTCGAGCTCGGCCTCGCGCCGATCACCGACTCGAAGTACTTCCGGATCATCGAGAAGGGCCTGCACTCGACCGGCCTCGCCCGGCCCGACTACTACAACTGGCCGAACGCCCTGGCCGTGTTCATGCAGAACTACCACCCGGACATCGTCATCGTGATGGTGGGCGGGAACGACGCGCAGACCGTCTACACGCTCTCCGGCGACAAGATCCCGTTCGGCGTCGGCGATCCCCGGTGGCCCAAGCTCTACACGCAGCGCGTGAACGAGATGATGAACGAGGCCTCGGCGGACGGGACCCACGTCGTGTGGCTCGGCATGCCGATCATGGGCAACGAGGCGTTCAGCCGGAACATCCACTACATCGACGGCATCTACGCGGACCAGGCCAAGCGGCACCCGAACGTGCTGTACATCGACACGTGGAGCCTGTTCGCCGACAAGAACGGGCACTATGCCGACTACCTCCCCGACAGGAACGGCAACCTCGTGCTGGTGCGGGCGTCGGACAAGGTGCACCTGTCGTCGGCCGGGAACCATATCCTGATGGGCGTCCTGATCCGGGCGATGAAGGACCACGCCGGCTGGCACCTGTCGCCGAAGGCGCTCGGATAGGCGCCCGGAGCGCACGGCCGTGCCGGGACTGACCGCCGCCGAGCTCGCCGCGCGCGTCGGGGTGACCGCGGAGCACGTCGAGGAGCTCCGGGCGGCGGGCGTTCTCGCTGCCGCCGGCGACCCGGACGCGCCGTACGAGCTCGAGGACACCAACCGCGTGGTCCTGGCTGACTCGCTCGTGGCATCGGGGTTCCCGCTCGCCGACATCGCGGCCGCGGTGGAGGACGGGCGACTGACGTTCGGGTTCGTCGGGGACCTGTTCACCGAGCCGGTCGACTACGTCCCGGGGACGACGATGGCGGAGTTCGTCGCGGCGAACGGCGTTCCGATGGAGCTCGTTCGACAGGTGCACACGCGGTTCGGGCTGCCCCAACCGGCGGAGGACGATCCCATCCGTGCGGACGAGGCGAAGTACATGCCGCTCGCGGCAATGGCGCTGGGGGCCGGGTTCGAGGACGCGGCGCTGGCTCACTTCTCGAGGGTGATGGGCGAGAACCTCCGCCGGCTCGCCGAGGCCCAGGTGCACTTCTACACGTCGTCGATCGTCGGCGGCATGATCGAGAACGGCGTCGCGCCCCTGCGGGCCTGGGAGCTCTCCACGGTCATGGGCAGGGAGATGCGGCCGATGTTCCGGGAGCTCCTGCTGTGGGTGTACGAGCGCCACCAGGAGGCCTACATCCTGGAAGACGTCGTCGAGCACATGGAGAACGCCCTCCGGGGCCAGACGCCGTCCCGGGAGCGCGTGCGGGACCAGGCGATCGCGTTCCTCGACCTGTCGGGGTTCACGCGGCTCACCGAGGAACGCGGCGATCAGGCGGCCGCCGAGCTCGCGGCCACGCTCGCCGACCTGGTGCAGGACGCGTCGACGCCGCACGGCGGGCTGCCGGTGAAGCTGCTCGGCGACGGGGTGATGTTCCACTTCCCGGGGGCGGGGGCGGCGGTCGAGTGCGCCCTCGAGCTGGTCGAGCGCGCCCCGGCCGAGGGGCTGCCGCCCGCGCATGTCGGGGTGAGCGTGGGCCCCGTCGTGGTCCGCGACGGCGACTACTTCGGACGAACGGTGAACGTGGCCGCGCGGGTAGCCGACAAGGCCGGGCCGCACGAGGTGTTCGTGACCGACGAGGTCGTGGCGAGCGCCGCCGGGGCCGCCCGGTTCTCTTCCGTCGGGGACTTCGAGCTGAAGGGCATCGCGGGGGCGCTCACGCTCCACCGGGCCGAACGTCCGGAGTTCTAACCAGGCAGGTCTGGCCCTCCCGGCGGCGGTCCGGCTAAAGTCGCGCCCTCGGCACCGCCGATCCCAATGCCATGGAGCTGCCCGCTCACGCATTCCTCGAGAGCGCGCTCCGCCGCACCCGCCGGCCGAGACGCGCAGCCGCCGCGTCGGTGGCGCTCGCCCTCGCGGGCGCGCTGACCGTGCTCGGCGGGGCCCCGCAGGCACGCGCCACGTCGGGTTCGATGCTCCCCGGGATCGATGTGTCCCACCACAACGGCACCGTCGACTGGCAGCAGGTGAAGGCGGCCGGGTACAAGTTCGCGTTCGCGAAGGCGACGGAGGGCACGGGCTTCGTCGACCCTCTGTACGCCGCCAACCGTTCGGGGACGGCGGCCGCGCACATGGCGTTCGGCGCGTACCACTTCGCCCGGCCGAGCGGCTCGACCTCGGACGCGATCGCGGCGGACGCGAAGGCCGAGGCGGACTGGTTCATCGACAACGCGAAACCGAAGCCCGGCGACCTGCTGCCCGTCCTCGACCTCGAGACGAGCGGCGGCCTGTCGATCCCGCACCTCCAGGCGTGGACGTGGGGGTTCCTGAACGAGGTCGTCGCCCGGATCCACGAGCGCCCGATCATCTACTCGGGGAACTACTTCTGGGCCACGTACATGGGCGACACGACCCAGTACGCGGACGCCGGGTTCAAGCTGCTGTGGGTCCCGCACTGGACGACCGACCCCCAGCCGCGGGTCCCCGCGAAGGACTGGGGCGGGCTCGGGTGGACGTTCTGGCAGTACACCGCCACGGGGACGGTCCCCGGCGTGACGGGGGCGAGGAGCGTGGACCTGGACCGGTTCAACGGGACCGACCTGACGAGCGTCGAGATGGGGATCCCGCCGACCAACGCCACGCCGCCCAGCGTCTCCGGCACCGCGGAGGAGACGGCGACGCTCACCGCCGGCAACGGCGCGTGGCACGGGACGTCGCCGTTCGACTATGCGTACCGGTGGATCCGGTGCGACTCGGGCGGCGGCGACTGCGCGTACATCCCGGGCGCCGATCAGCAGCGGTACACGCTCACGGCCGCCGACATCGGGACGACGGTCTCGGTCGAGGTCACCGCAGCCAACGCGCTGGGGTCTGCCACCGCAGACTCGGGCTCGACGGAGCCGGTGGAGCCGTTCGACGTGACGCCGCCATCCGTGCCGGTCTTCACGGCTCCGGCATCGCGGTACGTGGTGTCGACACAGGTCCCGGTGGCCTGGTCGTCGACCGACAACCGCAGCGGGGTGGGCTCGTACCACGTGCGGGTCCGGTTCGCCGCGGCCGCGGGGGGGTTCGGCGGATTCCGCGACGTGTTCGCGACGACGCCGTCGACGCAGACGACGTTCGCCGGGCAGGCCGGGCACTCCTATTGCTTCAGCGCCATGGCGACCGACCGGTGGAGCAACGCGTCCGGCTGGTCGGGCGAGCGGTGCACGACGGTTCCGGCGGACGACCGGTCGTTCGCTCGATCGGCCGGCTGGTCGGGCGAACGGGCGCCGGGATTCTTCCTGGGGACCGCCCTGGCGTCGACGACGCGGGGCGCCACGC
>DATLUW010000403.1:0-3460 GCA_035577825.1 Actinomycetota bacterium
TCGATGGTCGGGAGCGCGACGTCGAGCACGATCGCGTCCGGGCGCTCCCGTGCCGCCCACGCGACCGCATCGAGCCCGTCCCGAAGGACGCTGACCTCGTAGCCGGCCCGCTCGAGCACCGATCGGAGGTGGTCCGCGACGTCGGAGTCGTCCTCGACGATGAGCACCCTGTCCGCCATGCCTGCTTCCCCGTTCCCTGCCGACGTGCGTCATCTGTTCATCGGCGCACCTCGTGGGGAAACTGGATGGCCGAACCGGGGGGTTCCGGCATGGTCCCCGTCCGTCCGACCGCATCGGCCGAACGGTGGCTCGCGCATCGGCCGCTCACACCGGACACGGCGGGTCGTTGCTCCGTCCGACGGGATCCGTCGTGCGCGTCGAAGCCGAATCGCGTCGCCCGGCCTACACTCGCGGGCGTCGTGCAGGGTGATCCCGCGTCCATCCACGAACGTGTTGCGAGCAGCGTCATCGACGTGGCCACGCTCGGCGAGTACCTCGAGTCCCTCGACGCCGACGAGCGCGTCGGCCAGGTCCGCAGCCTCGGCAAGGCCGAACAGGCCCGGCTCTTCGACGCGGCGGCCGGCGTTCGGGCGATCGGGCTCGACCACCTCGTCCCGGCGAGCGCGGCGCCGCTCGCCGAGGTGATCCACGCCGGGCGGAACTCGCTGCCGGCGTTCCGGATCTTCGAGAAGCGGTTCTGCTGGCCGTCCGGGGGCGACGGCACACCGGACGAGCTGTGGGGGTACAACGAGCACGGCGCGATGTGGATGACCGGCCCGGGCTACTTCGTGGCCGTCCCCGGTGAACCGGGCGAGGTGCTGCTCGACTACACGCGGGTTCCTCCGGGGAAGCCCGAATCATGGCCGGCGATCGCCTCGAACGACGCCGCGCGGGGGCGGTTCGTCTACGGCCGAGGCATGCAGGACGTCCTGCGCGGCGTGAGCGCGCACGTGGCGATCGGGCGGGCGTTCCGCCACGGGAAGCCGCTCAGCAACTGGTTCGTGCTCTGCCGGATCGACCCGGCCTAGCCGCGGCGATCACCGCGCGTCGAGGAACCGTTCGGCGTTCCGGGTGGCGAGCGCCATGATCGTCTCCATCGGGTTCACGCCGACCGGCGACGGGAACAGGCTCGCGTCGGCCACGTGCAACGCCTCGGCGCCGAACACGCTGCCGAACGGGTCACACACGTGCCGCGCCGGGTCGGCCCCCATGGCCGCCGTTCCCATCATGTGGACCGTGAACAGCTCCATCCCGCGCTTGTCGACGCGGGCGTCGCGGAGCGCGGGCAGATCGTCGCCCGACGTCAGGTCGGGGTAGCCCTCGAACGGGACCATCACCCGGCGCGCCCCCGCCGCGAACATCGCCTCCGCCAGCAGGGCGATCCCCCGGACGATCGCGGTGGCGTCGCGTTCGTCGATGTCGTAGGTCGCCACCGCCCGGCCGCCGATCCGCGCGCGGACCCGGCCGGTGGTGGAGTCCTCCACCAGCACGCCCGCGGTCACCACGTGGTCGTACTCGGCCATGGTTCGGCCCATCTCGGCCCCGTACTGCGGCAGCGTCGACGCGAGCAGCCCCGGCGGCAGGTTCACCGCCGCGAGCACCAGACCCTGATCCTCGAACTCCCGCACCTGGTAGCCCTGGTGCGCGCCGTGGAACCCGACGACGTCCTCGTCGAAGAACGCGACCACCTTGGCATTCGGGTGCATCGAGAGGTTCCGCCCGAGGCGCCCCGACTCGGAGCGGACGCCCGACCGCTCGAGCAGCGCCGGCGTCTGGATACCCCCGCAGCAGACGAACGTCGCGCCGGCGCGGACGCGGAACCCGTGGCGGCCGCCCACGGTGAGGTGACCGTCGACGCCGACCGCACGCCGCCGGTCGTCGAACACCACCCGGTCCACGCGGCAGTCCGAGTGCACCCGCGCGCCGAACCGCACCGCCCGCGGGAGGTACGACACGAGCGTCGACCGCTTGGCGCCGGTCGGGCAGCCGTACGTGCACGTGTTGCAGCCGGCGCAGTGGATCTGCGCCCGCTGGTTGTGCACCACGCGCCACCCCAGCCGCTCGGCGCCCTCCCGCAGCAGCTCGTTGTCGCGCCCGACCGAGCCCGGGTCCTGCGGCGCCGCCGAGACGAATCGTTCGACCCGGTCGAAGTACCGGGCCATGTCGTCGGGGCGGATCCTCTCGACGCCGTCCTCGCGGGCCCACCGCTCGAGGACGCGTTCGGGCGTCCGCCAGCTCATCGCCCCGTTCACCGTCGTCGAACCGCCGACGCACCGCCCCTCGGCGAACTGCACCGGCGGCCGCCCCCGCGCGAACGTCGCCCCGCCGTCGCGATAGAGCATCCGAACCATCGCGCTCGACTCCGGCGTGAACTCCTCCGTCGTGTGGTGGCCGCCCTCCTCCAGCACGACGACGTCGAGCCCGGCCTCGGCGAGCTCGGCCGCGACCACCGCGCCGCCCGAGCCCGAGCCCACCACCACGACGTCGCACGAGAGCTCGAGCGGCCGGCCGCCGGACCCGTCGATCCACGCCTGGCCGCCCACGAACGAGCCGGCATCCCGGGGCTCGCCGGCGGTCGGAACCAGCGGCGCCGGCTCCAGCGCGTCGAGCTCCCGCCGCCGGATCTCGTCGGCGAACAGCTCCAACCGCCGGGCGGCCGTTCGCTCGATCCAGTCCTCCGGGCGGTAGCCCATCAGGTTCTTCACCGCGCGCTGCTCGTAGTACGCGATCGCGAACAGCGCCTTGATCGCCCGAGCGGCCGTGCGGCGCAGGCGGCTCCGGGCCGACCACCACGCGGCGAACCGCTCCGCCGGCCCTCCGGGCATGACGCGCGACGACGCGCTGAGAGCGCGCACGGCGGCGACGGTCGCAGAGCGGAGGTCCGGCGGGAAGGTCGCGAGCGTCAGCCCGATGTGGTCGATGACCGCGTCCACCAGCCCGAGCGATTCGACCTCGGGCGGGCACACCACCGGCGCGAGCGCCGTGAGCGTCCTCCGAACGCCACCCGGCAGCCGGTCCCACCCGCTCACGGCAGCCCCGTCACCGCCCGCAGGTTCGCCTCGGGCGCCTCGGGCGGCACGGAGCACCCCGGCGCCACGATCACTCCCATGCCGTCGACTCCGGCGATCGCGGCGTCGCGCTCGGCCCGGACGTCCGACGGCGAGCCCGACACCATCGTCCGTTCGTGATCGATGCCGCCCATCACGACGCGCCCCGACAGCTGGCTCGCCTCGCCGAGGGACGGGTTCCCCGGCAGGTGGACCGACCAGCTGACGACGTGCGAGGGCAGCTCCCTCACGAGCCCGAACGACAGCCGCGGCCCGCACAGGTGCAGGACGTTCAGCCACGCTGACATCGGCACCGCGTCCAGCACGCGGCGGTCGGACGGCAGCACCAGCCGCCGGTAGTCGGCCTCGCTGAGCAGGTCCGTCGACGCGAACCCCGACACCGCGAAGAACAC
>DATLUW010000404.1:0-2707 GCA_035577825.1 Actinomycetota bacterium
CCGACGGCGAATCGAAGCCGAAGTCGTCCGCGAAGTCCACCGCCAAGTCGACGGCGACGAAGACCGAAGCCGCCAAGACCGGCGCCGCCGAGCCCGCGGCGGCCGAGGAGGATGATGCCGCCGAGGCCGCGCCGGCCGAGACGCCGCCCGCCGAGGTGGCCGAGGTCGCCGCGAAAGCCGAGGCAAGCCCGGACACCGATGCCGACGCTCCGGCGGACGCCGACGCCGGCGAGGGCGAGGGCGAATCCGAGGCGGACACCGAGGCCGAAGCAGAGGCGGAGGCCGGGGAGTAGCCGGGTTCGACCGGCTGGTACCCTGGTTCGGCTATGGCTCACAAGAAGGGCGGCGGCTCGTCGCGCAACGGCAGGGACTCCGAGTCCAAGCGGCTCGGCGTGAAGGCGTTCGGCGGTCAGGACGTGACCGGCGGCACGATCATCGTTCGCCAGCGCGGCACCCGGATCCACCCGGGCGATGGCGTCGGCAAGGGCAGCGACGACACGCTGTACGCCCGGCGCGCCGGCAAGGTCGGCTTTCACGAGTCGAACGGCCGCCGCTTCGCCACCATCAGCACGTCGAGCGAGTAACACCCGCCGACGAACGGCAACTCCCTCCGGTTCCACTCGGGTGATGCCGGCGTGCGCCGGATCAGGACGTCGCGGACTTCGCCCGCTTGACGGCGGTGCGGATCGCGTCGCGCCAGGCCTTGACCACGAACGCGACGTTGCCGCTCTGCTGCCACATGAACCCGGCGTTGTCGCTCCGTTTGCGGCGGGCGCGCATCTTCGAAACGTCGGTGTCGATCGGGGGCGGCTGCGCGAAGAAGAACGCCAGCCGGACGAGCTCACCGTCCCGGTCGTCGTACTCGACGTAGAGGAGCGGCGACCCGACCGGCCGCTTGACCTTGCGGATCGCGGTGAGCGGGACGCGTTCGTGCCGGGAACCCCGTCGGTGGTCGAACCGCAGCTCGGTGGGGGTCAGGGCGAGCGTCCCCTCGAGCTCGGACTCCGCGGTGCCGAGCCGGCTGATCCAGACGTGGGCCGGCAGGGTGGCCGGAGGGTCGGGCCGGCCGGTCCTGCCCGCGGCCTCGTTCGCCGGCTGCGTTCCGGGTTCGCGTTCCATGCGGCGCACATCATCCAACGACGGCGTGGTTTCGGGACAATCGAGGGCGATGGGATTCTCGGACGAGACGGTGGTCTTCGCGCAGGGCGGGAAGGGCGGCGACGGGGCGGTGACGTTCCGGCGCGAGCCGTACACGCCGCGCGGGGGCCCGGACGGCGGCGACGGCGGCCAGGGCGGTTCCGTGGTGCTCGAGGTGTCGACCGGCATGCGCGACCTGTCGTGGCTCGCCGACCACCCGCACCAGCGCGCGCGCGGCGGCCAGCCCGGCGGCAAGAGCCGGTCGAGTGGGTCCGCCGCGGCGGACCTCGTGATCAACGTTCCCGACGGCACGGTCGTGCGCGACGAACGCGGGTTCGTGGCCGATCTCGTCGGTGAGGGCGCCCGCGCGGTGGTCGCCCGCGGCGGCCGGGGCGGCCGGGGGAACGCGGCCCTGGCCAGCTCCCGCAACCGGGCCCCGCGCCAGGCCGAGGCCGGCGAGCCGGGGGAGGAGCACCGGCTGGAGCTCGAGCTCCGCATCGTTGCCGACGTCGGCCTGGTCGGGCTCCCGAACGCCGGCAAGTCCACGCTGCTGTCGAAGCTCTCCGCGGCCCGCCCGAAGATCGCCGACTACCCGTTCACCACGCTCACGCCGAACCTCGGCGTCGCCGGCGAGGACGAACGGTTCGTCGTCGCCGACATCCCCGGCCTTGTCGAGGGCGCGAGCGAGGGCCGCGGGCTGGGACACCAGTTCCTGCGCCATGTGTCGCGGTGCCGCGTGCTGCTGCTCGTGGTCGACCTCAGCGGAGACGAACCCGAGGCCGACCTCGCGACGATCCGGGCCGAGCTGGCCGCGTACGACCCCGCGCTGGCCGGGCGCCCCCAGGTCGTCGTGGGGACCAAGGCGGACGTGGCCGGGCAGGACGCCGCCGTGCTGGGCGACGACGCCCTCACCGTGAGCGGCGTGACCGGGGAGGGGATCGACGAGCTGCACGCGCGGGTCTCGTCGGCCGTCGATGGCGCCAGGGTCGGCGAACCCGAGGCGCAGCCGTACGTCGTGCTCCGCCCGGCCCGCGAGCGGTTCGTCGTGCGCCGGGAGGGCGAGCGGTTCCGCGTGGTCGGGCGCGACGTCGAGCGGTGGGTGGCCGCGGCCGACCTCGACGACCCCAGGTCCGTGACCGCGCTGCAGCGGCTGCTGGTCAAGGAGGGCGTCGAGCGCAAGCTCGCCTCGGCCGGCGCCCGGCGGGGCGACGAGATCGTGATCGGCGACCGGGCGTTCGAGTTCTTCCCCGAGGACGAACCCCCACCGGCCGGGGACGCGTAAGGTTCGACGGGAGGGAGCGAATGAGCGACCGCAAGCACGAGCTGATCGACGAGGAGGACGCCCGGTGGGCGGAGCTGGTCGCCGTCCTGGACGCCGCGCCCCGCGAACGCCTGCTCGAGCCCGGCCTCACCGACGACTGGTCCGGCAAGGACCTGCTCGCGCACCTCGGCTGCTGGATGGCCGAGGCGGCCAACGTGCTCGAGTGCATCCGGCTCGGCACCTGGGAGGCGACGAAGCTCGACATCGACGAGATCAACGCCGGGTTCTACGAGGCCATGAAGGACCAGT
>DATLUW010000405.1:0-3782 GCA_035577825.1 Actinomycetota bacterium
TTCATGGCGACCGAGGCCGGCATCTCCGACTACTACCAGGGCGCGCAGGCGGTGCGGCTCTACGTCAACCCCGGTGACGCAGTGCAGGCCGGGTTTCAGCGGAGTGCAACCGCGGGTGGGGTTACGGTGGCGATCACTCTATCCGGCCACTTGGTGAAGCTCTGAGGCGGACCCCCCAAGAGCCGCGCTCAAGAGCGAGCGACCATCTGCGGGGGGGCTTTGCGCTCGGCCATCGTGACACCCACCGCCGCCTCCTCCTATCGGCGGGGCCGCCGGTAGGAGGTCACCCTTCGCGGGCATCTTCGGTGAGGCAACTCGCCGGCTTGACCTGCGTGAGCCCTTCACCGACACTTACTACGTTCGATCCGGGGGGGTGCGAGTGGGTCGTTCCATCGTTTTGGGCGTACGTGGGTTCGCGGTCGCGATCCTTCTTGTGGGCATCGTCAACGCGCCGGCGCTGGCGGCCGGGTCCTCCGCGACGTGTGAGAGCCCGGGCGGCCAGCCACGGGCCGGCGCCGGCGATGCCGTCGCCAACGGTGTCACGGTGGTTTCGCCCTGCCTGGCGTGGTTCGTCGGGGCCATCTCTCACCCCTCTGGGAGCGAGCCGCTCATCGAACGGTGGAACGGAACGGCGTGGAAGACCCAATCGGCTCCGAACCCCGGCAACGCGATGCTCGCGGACGTGGTGGCCACGTCATCGAGCAATGCCTGGGCCGTCGGGCGCCGTTTTGTCGGGTCGACGATCCACCCCCTGATCGAACGATGGAACGGCGCGGCGTGGAAGGTGCAGCGTTTGCCGAACCCGGATGCAAAGGGCGCCCTGACGGGGGTGACGGCGACGTCGAGTAGCGATGCGTGGGCGGTCGGGACGGCGAACGAGAACACACTCATCGAACACTGGAACGGCTCGGTGTGGAAAGTCGTCCCGAGTCCCAACCCAGGGACCTCCCGCGACCTGCAGGGCGTGGACGCGACATCGCCGAGCAACGCATGGGCGGTCGGTTCAGCGATGACTCGGGCCGGGCTCGGGCCCCTCATCCTGCATTGGAACGGGCGGAAATGGCTCGTGCAGCGGAACCCGGACCTCGGCGTCGGCGTCAGCGCCGTGCTCTTCGGCGTCACGGCGACGTCGTCGACCAATGCATGGGCCGTCGGTCTCCAGAACCACGGCACCGGCCAGGACCAGCTCGTCCTCCACTGGAACGGAACCGCGTGGAAGGTGCAGTCGAGCCAGAGTCCGCCTGGGCTGAGCGAACTCCACGGCGTTGTCGCGACGTCGGCCACCAGTGCCTGGGCCGTCGGATTCCGGGAACGAACAGGCGGGGCACCGGACCAGACGTTGATGGAGCACTGGAACGGCACCTCGTGGAAGATCGTATCGAGCCCGAACCCACGGGCGACCTTGGACCGGTTGTACGCGGTGGACGCCGAGTCGCCACATGACGTCTGGGGTGTGGGCACGTACAGCAACGGAAGCTCGCTCAGGCCGCTCGCGTTCGAGCGCACCTGAGCGCAGCACGTCAGGCCGCGCGGGTTCCGGGCCGCGAACATGGTCAGGCCGAGGTCGTGGGTTCGATTCCCACCTCCAGCTCCACTGTGATGTCTCGCGACATCGTGCACGTGTCTCGGGGCATCGTGCCGCCCCCCGATGCCACTCGGGTTCGGAGCTCTGCCCCCGTAACGTTCCCGGAACGCCGCAGGCGAACAATTCGTGCGAACGCCGATGCGGGGGAGGGGTGACGACGGTGGCGACCAGGAACGCCGGAAGCGAGGTCGGATCCGAGGACAACGTGGCGCCGCCCGACCTGACTCGACCCCGCCGCGGCCGGATGATCGCTTTCCGCGTCGCGGCGACCGTGTTCGCGCTCGTGGCGTTCGGGGGGCTGTTCGGCTTCGGCGTTGTCCTCGGGTGGTTCGACAACGACCTGGGCGGCATCCACCGGGTCCACGAGATCGGGTTCGGCGTCCTGTACGGCGTCCTGCTCACGACGGCGTGCGTCGCGCTGATCCCGCGCCCCGAACGCCGCCCGTCGGCGTTCTGGCAGATCGTGGCGGTCGGGGTGGCGTCGGTCCTCGGCGGCGCGCTCAGCGCCAACGGCGGCGTCGTCATCCTCGGTGCGATCGTGCTGGCGGGCGCCGCGGTCCTGTTCGCCCTGCATCCGGCCCGCGCCACCGTCGTGCATCCGGGCTTCCGGCCGAACCCCGTGCTCGCTGCCGTCGCGGTGCTCGGCTCCGTGCCGCTCGTCGCGCTCGGGCTCGCCACCGCGAAGCTGCAGCGGACGGGTTCGCCTGCGGATCCGCACGTCCACGAGGGGCACTGGGCGATCATGTCGGCCATGGCCTTCGGCCTGGTCTTGTGCGGGCTCCTCGCCGCCGGGCGCACCCGCGGCTGGCGGGTGACCGCGTGGTGCGCCGGCCTCGGCCTCGCGGTCTACGGCCTGGCGTCGGTGGTGTTCGCCACCTTCCCGGGAACGGACGTGCCGTACGCGGGCAGCGAAGGAGTTGGTTGGGGACTGGCCGCGATCGCCGGCGGGCTCGTGTTCGTCGGGATCGCCGAGTGGCAGGCACGGGCGGCGCCCGACCGGCCCACATGACCGCCAACGGCACCGGACCGCCGGGCACGACCGGGACCCGCACTCATCGCGGGGTGCTGTTCGTCCTGCTCGCGCTCGTCGGGCTGTGCTCGGTGGTGGCCATCGTCTTCCACGCGATGTCGTGGGGAGCGGCCAAGCCGCAAGCCATGTTCGGCCCCCGCGGCAACTCGACGGTCGCGGGGATCGTCTACTCGGCGGCCGGCGGCATCATCGCGGCCCGGCGGCCGTCGAACCCGATCGGGTGGCTCTGCCTCGCGGTCGGGCTGGTCACCGCGTTCCTCGGCATGTCCGAGGCCTACGCGTTCTGGGGACTCCTCGAACACGGAGGCAGCCCGCCGCTCGCGGTGTGGGCCGCATGGGTCGTCGAATGGGCATTCATCGTGCAACTCGTGGGGATGGGGCTGATCGCCGCCGTGTTCCCGGACGGCCGGTGGCGATCCCGCAGATGGAAGGTCGCGATCCTCGTCGGGTGCGCCGGGGCGGCCGTGGGCCTCCTGGCCGACGCTCTCGAGCCGACGTTCACCATCTTCACGGGGGTGGACAACCCGATCGGGATCCGCGGCGATCTCGGCCGGGCCGTCGTGCAGGTGGGGTCCGGGGTCACGTGGATCTTCGGCCTGGTCGTGCTCCTCGGCGGCGCCGCGAGCGCGGTCGCCCGGTTCCGGGATTCGACGGGGGAGGAGCGCCAGCAGCTGAAGTGGCTCGCCCTGGCCTCCTCGGTGCTGGTCCTGGCATGCACGGCGTTCGGCGTCGTGACGCTCGCAAGCGGCGCCCTCGGCACCAATCCGGGCGGGTTCGAGTGGCTGGAGGACCTCGCGATCGCCGGCGTGATCGCGCTCCCGATCGGCATCGCCATCGCCGTCCTGCGCTACCGGCTGTACGACATCGACCGGATCATCAGCCGTTCGCTCGGCTACGCCCTGCTGACGCTGCTGCTGGTCGGCGTCTACGCCGTGGTCGTGCTCGGGATCGGGAGCGCGCTCGGACGAACCGACAGCCCGGTCCTGATCGCGGCCGCCACGCTGGTGGTCGCCGCGATGTTCCGACCGGCGCGGCGACGGATCCAGGCCGGGATCGACCGCCGATTCCACCGCCGCCGGTACGACGCCGAACGCGCCCTCGCCGGGTTCTCCGCGATCCTGCGCGGCCAGGGTGACCTCGACGAGCTCCGCCGACGGATGGTCCGGG
>DATLUW010000406.1:0-6422 GCA_035577825.1 Actinomycetota bacterium
GGCAGCGCATCGAACCCCCCCGCATGCGCCAGCCGCTCCACCACCGGCCGCGCCACCTTCGTCCTCCGCACGAAATCCCCCACATCCACGAACGGCCGCTCCCCCCGAGCCTCCAGGATCGACCGCACCTCCTCATCCGAGATCCCGTGCACGTCCTTCAACGCCAACCGGATCGCATATGTCGTCTCGCGCCCAGGTTCGTTCGTCGTGTCGAGCCCCCCGGATGCGACCACGTCCATCCCCGCGAACAGGTCAGGCTGACCCGGAGAACGTCGACTCGTGGTGCTCGCTCGGGGATTGCGAGCACCCCGGACTCGGTCGGGTGCGCGGACGTCCGCCCGAGCGGGGGCGCTCGCAGGCGGGAGGGCCCCGCGGAGCAACTTGTACGAACGGCGATCCCCCGAGGCACCCAGTGGTGCCGGATCAAGTTGCGGGAGCGGGTGGGGGCCCGCCTGCGATGAAGCCCCCGCCCCGTGCAACCCTTCCGCGGCGCCCGACCCCCCCGATGCACCCTCCGCACCCGAAGACGCGACAACCACCTCGACCGAGTAGTCGGCTTCGCTGATGTTCACGTCGAGGGGAAGGATCGGGATGTCGTGCTGCCGCGCGTCCTCGATGATCAGCCGCCGCGGATACATCCCCGGTTCGTGCGTCAGGACCCCCGCGAGGAAGTGCGCCGGCCAGTGCGCCTTCAACCACGACGACTGGTACGTCGGCACCGCGAACGCCGCCGCGTGCGCCTTGCAGAACCCGAACGACGCGAACGACGCGAGCTCCTTCCAGATGCGCCCTGCCTCGGCGCCCGGCATGCCCCGCCGGCGGACGCGTCGCATGAAGTCGGTTCGGATGGCATCGACCTCGAGGTCGTCGGAGAGATGGCGGCGGATGCGGTCGGCCTCGGACAGGTCGTAGCCGCCGACCGCGGCGAACGTCCGCATGACCTGTTCGTGGTACACGACGACGCCGTGCGTCTCCGACAGCACCGGCCGGAGCGCGTCGTGGGCGTACTCGGGCAGCTCCATGCCCGCGCGGCGGCGAAGGAACGGCGACACCATGTCGGACTTCACCGGCCCGGGACGGAACAGCGAGATGTCGACGATGAGGTCCTTCCACCGGGTCGGCTGGAGCTTCTGGAGCAGCTCGCGCTGCCCGGGCGACTCGATCTGGAAGCACCCCAGCGTGTCGCTCCGGCGGATCAGGTCGAACGTCTCCGGATCGTCGAGCGGAAGCGCGTCGAGGTCGACCTTCTCGTCGGCGGTCCGGGCGATCTCGTCGACCGCGTGGCGCATCGCGGAGAGCATCCGGATGCCGAGCACGTCGAGCTTCAGGTAGCCGAGCAGCTCGACGTCGTCCTTGTCGGCCTGGATCATCCGGTAGCCCTGGAACGACCGCTCGAGCGGGACCCGCTTCACGAGGTCGTGGCCGGCCAGCACGATCCCGCTCGGATGCAGCGCGAGGTGCCGGGGGAACCCGTTCAGGCGTTCGGCCACGGTGAACAGCTGCTCGAGCTGCCCGGCGCCGATGTTCGACCCGACGAGCTCGGGGAGCGACTCGATGGCCTCGCGAATGTGGTCGGCGCCGATGTGCGGGAACGCCTTGGCGACCGTGTCGACCTCGACCTCGGGCAGGCCGAGCGCCTTGCCGACCTCGCGGATCGCGCCGCGCGCCCGGTAGGTGTCGACCATGCAGACGCACGCGCATCGGTCGTCGCCGTGCCGGGACAGGACGAGGTCGTAGACGTCCTCCCGGCGCGCCGACTCGACGTCCATGTCGATGTCCGGCAGCTCGTCGCGGAGCGGGTTGAGGAACCGCTCGAACACCAGCCCGTGGTCGATCGGGTCGACGTCGGAGATGCCCATCAGGTAGCAGACGAACGAACCCGCAGCGCTCCCCCGGCAGGCCGTCCGGATCCCGATCGCCCGGACGTCCGCGACGATCTCGGCCACCGTCAGGAAGAATGCCGAGTAGCCGAGGCGATGGATCATCGACAGCTCGAGGTCGAGCCGGTCGCGGACCTGCTTCGTTCGCTTGACACCACGCCGCGCGAGGCCGGCGTGGCACTTCTCGGCGAGCACCGACGACGAGCTTCGCCCCGCCGGCGTCGGGAAGTCCGGGAAGTGCACGCTGCGCAACCCGAGGTCGAACGTGCACCGTTCGGCGATGCGGAGCGTCGCGTCGCACACCTCCGGCCGTTCGGCGAACAGCCGTCGCATGAGCGCGGCCGGCTTCAGCCAGCCCTCCGAATTCGAACGCGACACGTGGTTCGAGGCGATCGGGACGATCTCGCGCATGCACTCGAGCGCGTCCGCGAGGAACGCGTCGGACGGGACCAGGTAGCGGACCGCGTTGGTCGCGGCGGCCCACACGCCGAGGTCGTCGGCGAGCCGGAGCAGCCTTCGGATCTGCCCCTCCGAGTCGCGTTCGAGCCGGTGGCGGACCTCGACCACGAGGTCGTGGCCGAAGGCCTCCCGGAACGGCCGCGCCCGCTCGACCGCCGCGTCGTGGAGGCCGCCCAGCGCGAGCCTTCCCACCGGCGACTCGGGACCGAGCAGACAGATCAGCCCCTCCGCGTGCGCGAGCAACTGCGCGGTCGCGAGCGAGGGGTCGCCCCGTTCGCCGGACATGTGGGCGTCGGTGATGAGGCGACAGAGGTTCGCGTACCCCGCGTCGTCCTTCGCGAGCACCACGATCGACGCGTCGTCCGGCGCCCGATTCGGTTCGCGGATGGTGAGCGTCGCCCCGAGGATCGGCCGCACGCCCGCCTTCGCACACCCGTCGACGAACCTCGCGGCGCCGTAGAGGCCGTCGCGGTCGGTCAGCGCGACCGAAGGCATCCCGAGCTCGGCGGCCTGCAGGGCCAGCTGCTCCGGGAAGAACGCCCCGTCCTTCAGCGAGAAGTTCGAGCGGACGTTCAGATGGACGAACCCACGTGGATCGAACACGTGTTCGATTCTAGGACGCCCCACCGACATCGAGCGAACCGGTCTTCGAGACGGGAGGCCCGACCCCGGGTCGCAACCCCGGGCCGGGCCTCACATCATTCCGATTCGAACTACCCCAGGGCGCTCGTCAGCGACAGCACCCGCGTGACGGCGGTCAGCAGCTGCGCCAGGACCCCTGAGAGCCCGGTGCCATCGAGCAGGTGTGCGATGGCGCAGAGCAGATTGCCCAGCAGCTGGCCGGACCCTCTCTGGGCCGTGATGTCGAGCACCACCCGGTTGAGATGGACGTGGAGCCCGAGCAGGTTCAGGTCCAGTGGACCGAGCACGAGATGCAGCAGGTTGCACGTGGACGTGGTCTGGGCCGCGGCATCGGCACCTCCGGCCGACGAGCTCCCGGCACCCATCTCGACGGGGAGGGAGGCGGGGGCGTTGATCACCGACCGAGTCACCACGCCCGACGAGTTCTTGACCACGCCCGTGATCGTCCCCACCGCGGAGAGCGTGCCGCCCGGCGCAGCGAACCGGGTGATGTTCATCGTCCCGTGGAAGCTCTGACCGGCCGGGGTGGTCCCGGCCACCGGGATGCTCGTGAACTTCGTGGCATGGGTGCCGGTCGCGGCAGCGGGAGCGCTGGTGGCATTCGGCGCCACCACGAGCAACCCGAGGATGGCGACCGCGACGACGGCCGCCACGAACGATGACTTCTTCCTGAATGATTGCATTGGGACCGTTCCTCCTATTCGAACCCCGCACGAACGGCCCGGCCGGGTTTGTCTCTTGTCCCCTACCCGACCATCTCCAGACATAAGCACTTTCTTAGGAAGGATCGGACAGCGGGAGCAGCCGGGGCGGCAGGATGGGCCACGACGGCAAGGGGTCGGGAGTTCGTGTCGGTGGCTCGTTGTAGCGTCCGGCGCCATGGTGAAGCGGTGCGGGTGGGCCGACGTCGACGACCCCCTGATGCTCGCCCACCATGACGAGGAGTGGGGGGTGCCCTCGCACGATGACCGGTTCCTGTTCGAGATGCTCACGCTCGAGGGCGCCCAGGCCGGGCTGTCGTGGTCGACGATCCTGCGCAAGCGCGATGGATACCGGAAGGCGTTCGCGAACTTCGACCCGGCGAAGGTCGCGAAGTTCACCTCGCGCCGGGTCGAACGGCTCCTCGAGAACCCGGCGATCGTCCGGAACCGCGGCAAGGTCGAGTCCGTGGTGGCCAACGCGCGCGGAGTGGTCGAGCTGCAGCGCGAGTACGGCTCGTTCGACGCGTTCATCTGGTCGTTCGTCGGTGGGAAGCCGAAGCGGAACCGGTGGAAGGGCGGCGACATCCCCTCGGAGACCGAGGAGTCGAACACCGTGAGCAAGGCCCTCCGCGCGCTGGGGTTCCGGTTCGTCGGACCGACGATCTGCTACGCGTTCATGGAATCGGTCGGCATGGTCAACGACCACGTCACGACCTGCTTCCGGTACCGGGAGGTGTGAGCCCCATCGGCGAACCGAAGGAGGCCCCCTTGAGCGACTACGCAGTGGCAGATCTCGACGACATCGACGAGGCCGACGACGCGGGCGCTGTCCGTGGCGCCGGCTCGCATTCATGGAATCGGTCGGCCACGGTCAACGACCACGTCGTCATTGCTTTCGGCACCGGGAGGTGATGCGGGCGAGCCGATGAACGATCGATGCCGCGAGGGTCCTAGGCCCATGGTCTGTCCAGGAATGCTCCACTGGCCGATGGGTGTCCCCCCCGCCGGGCCGTAGAGTGCCGGTGTGATGGGGGGGGAACGAACAACAGTCTCGCCGGCCCACTGCCCGGCATGTTGGGAGATCGCGTACGAGCCGGGGTGGTACTCGGTGATGAACGCGCGCGACACGGTGATCCGTCTCCCCGCCCACCCCGACGGCGAGGTCGTCCTCGGGTTGCCCGACGCTCCCGCCGACAACTCCTCCCCGTCCCGTCGGACCGCTCACCTCTGCGGGGCCGCGGGAACGCGGCGTCTCTGAACACGACGTCTGCCTGCGTCAGTCGGACCGGTGACGGTCCCAGACCGTGTGGTCATGGGCGAAGTGCATGCGCACCGGGTCGAGGCGCCGGAGGCGATGGACGGACTCCGAGTAGGCCATGACGTCGGGGGCGTTCGGGACGCCGGACTCGGTCGGATCGGTCGAGCCCTCCCACTCGGCGGCGGTGTACAGGGCCTGGCCGGCCAGGACGACCGGGCCCACGGCGGTGTCGAGGACGAGCGATTGGTGGCCGGGCGTGTGGCCGGGCGTGGCGATCAGCACGGCGCCCGGCGCCACCTCGACCTCCTCGTGTGGGGGCACGGCGGTGAACCGCAGCACGTCGAGCCCCACCCACTCGACGATGGTGTGGTCGGGGTTGGGAGCGAGCTCGAGCTCCACCGCCTGGGCGTACGCGGGCAGACCGGGGAACGAGCGGTTCGCCCCGACGTGGTCGAAGTGCAGGTGGGAGTTCGCGATCGCGGTCACGTCGGCGGTCGAGATGCCGTGCTCGGCGAGCGCTTCCGCGATCGGGCGGACCCGAGGCCGGTAGTACTCCTCGACCTCCGCGTGCCCGGTGCCGACGCCGGTGTCGAACAGCAGCACGCCCTCGTCGTGCACCACCGCGAACCCCAGCACCGGCCCGGTCGAGCCCTCCAGCGGATGCCCGTGCGGAAACGTCACGTCGGAGAGGTGCAGCGGGATCACGCGCGGATCGGCCACGGTCGCAGGATACGGGCAAGCGGCCGGACGTCCGCATTCAGTCCCAGAGGCGCTCGAGGTGCCAGCACTCCGCCATGCGGTCGTGGTACAGGTCCCACACGGCTCCGCCGCGCGCCTCGACCCGCCAGTACTCCCGGTCGCGGCCGTCGTCCCACCACCGGCCCTCGATCCGCCACCGGCCGATCACGTCGACGATGTCGTACCGCCGGCCCCGCCACCGGAACGCCGCCGGGAAGCCGCCGTCGGACTCCACGTCGACCCGGATCTCGTCGTCGTAGCGCTTCGCCATGGGGCCTGCCCTCCCCATTCCTGTTCGTCGTGGGCGACCCGATCCGAACAGGTGTTCGATTCGGGAAGGGCATGCTACCCCCGGCCTCCGACACGGTCAAGCGGACGCCGGATCAGTCCTCGCGGATCATCCGGGCGAGCTCGCGGTAGTCGGCGGCGCTCGCCAGGCGGCGGCCGCGCAGTCGCAGCGCGCTCACGTCCGCCGGCGTCGGCCACGTGAAGTACGAACGGTCGGACAGGTCCTGCTCGCGAGCGTCCTCGAGCGTTCCCGGCATGCCTACGATCGCCGAGAGCAGCTCCTCCCCGCCCGCGCGGGCCAGCCGGAGCTGCAGGCCGAGCGAGGTGTCGTCCGGGTGGATCTCGACCTCGCGCTGACGGAGGATCGGACCGACGTCGAGCTCGGGCGCCATCACGTGCACGGTGATCCCGGTTCGCCCCTCCCCGTGGCGGAGCACCCAGAAGTACGGCGCGATG
>DATLUW010000407.1:0-3029 GCA_035577825.1 Actinomycetota bacterium
AACGCCCGCACCGCGTCGTCGACCGAGGCGTGGACGCCGGCCCCGACCGCCGCCAGGACGGCGGCCCCCGACGCGGTCGTCTCGACCGACTGGGGGACGCGAACCGGGAGCCCGGTCACGTCGGCCTTGATCTGCCGCCACAGCCGCCCCTTCGCCCCGCCGCCGACGATCGTCAGCCGCCGGACGTCGAGCCCGGCAGCGCGCATGGCCTCGAGGATGTCGCGCAGCGCGAACGCGCTCCCTTCGAGCAGGGCGCGGGTGAGGTGCTCGCGCCCGTGCGCGAGCGACAGGCCGGAGAACACGCCCCGCGCGGCGCCGTTCCACTCGGGCGCCATCGCCCCCTGCATGCACGGCAGGAACACCACTCCGTCCGCGCCCGGCGGCACTCCCGCCGCCGCCTCGCACAGCAGGTCGTACGCGTCGCCGCCCCCGGCGCGTTCGGCCGCCACCTCCTCGGCGCCGAACCGGTCGCGCCACCACCGGAGGTTCCCGCCGGAGACGAACCCGGGGTTCTCCATCAGCCACGCGTCCGGGTCGGCGTGGGGGTGGCATTCGACCAGCATCGTGGGATCCAACCGCGGCTCCGCCGACGCCGCGCAGACCGGCTCGGCGGTCCCCACCACGTCGCACACCTCGCCCGGCTCGAACACGCCCGCGCCGAGGGTCGCGGCCATCTCGTCCCCGCACCCCGCGGCGACGACCGTCTCCGGCGCGAGTCCGGTCGCCTCCGCGAACGCCGCGGAGACCATCCCGACCGGCTCGGTCGCGGCGACCAGGTCGGGCAGCAGAGAGGGGGACAGTCCGAACGCGGCGAGCGCCTCGTCCGACCACCGGCGCGTCCGGGGGTCGAGCAGCGCCAGGGAGGACGCGTTCGAATGGTCCACAGCCCATACGCCGGTCGCCTTCGCCAGGACGTAGGAACCCGGAGGCATCACGCGCCGCACGCGATCGAACGCGTCGGGCTCCGCATCCCGGATCCACGCCGCCTTGAACGCCGCGTGCGAGGAGTCGAGGTTCGCCCCGACCCAGCCGTAGAACTCCTCGCGGGACACGCGGGCTGCGATCGCCTCGGCCTGCGGTTCCGCTCGGCGGTCCATCCAGATCAGCGCCGGCCGGACGGGCTCGCCGGCAGCGTCACACGCCACCATTCCGTCGAGCTGCGACCCGAACGACAGGCCCCGAACCGAGCCGGATGGCACCGACCGGGCAAGCTCGCCGACGGTCGCCGTCACCGCGTCGACCCACAGCGCCGGGTCCTGCTCCGCCCATGCCGGGCGGGGGAAGGAGACGTCGTACGCGCGGTATGCCGAAGCCAGCTGCGTGCCGTCGGCGTCGACCAGGACGGAGTTCGTCCCCTGGCTGCCGACGTCGCAGCCGATCACGTACGGCCCGCCGGTCACGGGACGAGGCTCGCCTGGATCATCGGACGACGCCCCAGGGGTCACGGGACGATGACGACCTTGAGCCCGGTCCCCGACCGGATCGTCTCGAACCCCTCGGCCACGTCCTCCAGCCCGAACCGGTGCGTCACCATCCGGGCGAGCTCCTCCTGCCGGCGGTCGAGGTAGCCCATCGTGATCCGGTACTGGCGGTGGGTCGCGCCGTACGCGCCCAGGATGGCGAGCTCCTTGTAGTGCAGCTCGTTCATGTCGAGGGGGCTGACGGGGTCGTGCTTCGGCAGGCCCGCGAAATAGACGACGCGCGCCCGCTTCGCGGCCATCTCGAGCGCCGCCTGCTGCGCCTGCTTCGACGGCGCCGCGACGCTGACGCGTTCCGCGCCGAACCCGCCGGTCCGGGCGAGCACCTCGCCCACCCCGTTGTCCTCCCCCGCCACCCAGGCGTCGTCGAGCACGTGGCCGACCATGGACGTGGCCAGATCGAGCCGCCCGGGCGAGGCCTCGATGAGGTGCACCCGGGCGGCGCCGCGGTCGCGGGCCATCAGCGCCTGCCAGCACCCGATCGGCCCGCCGCCCACGATGACGACGGCGTCGCCGATCCGGACGTCGAGCATCTCGATGCCGTTCAGGGCGCAGGCGAACGGATCGGCGACCGTCGCCAGGTCGCTCGCCAGCTCGGGGGGGAGCGGGATCAGGTTCTTCACGGCGATGGGGGGCACGGCCGCCCACTCGGCATATGCGCCGGGGAAGGGGTCGTAGCCGTACAGCAGGTGGTGCTCGCAGAGGTTCTGGAAGCCCTCGAGGCACCACCGGCACTCGCCGCACGTGAGGATCGAACCGAGGAACACGCGGTCGCCCTGCGCGACGCCGGGCGGCAGGACCGCGTCGGGCCCGACCTCGGCGAGCCTGCCGACCGGCTCGTGGCCGAGGACCCACGGCGTGCGAGCGCGGGGGTCCCCGTTGAAGAACGTCCGGGCGTCCGTCCCGCAGATGCCGCAGGCCTCCACGCGGAGCAGGGCACCCGCGGGATCGAGCTTGGGCTCCTCGGTCTCGCGGACCTCGAGCTCGTTCGGGGCGAGCATGAACGCCGCCCTCATCGTGGGCACCCCGCGCCCGCCCGGGGCGGGGCCGTGACGGCGATCCCGACAGCCTTCCCGGCCCGCATCACGCCGAGAGCTCCTCGGTCAGGGCGTCGTTCGCCTTCTCGGCGGACCACTTCTCGCGGATCACGCGGGACAGTGCGCGGGTGATGGCCTCGGGATTCTGGTGCATGAAGATGTTCCGGCCCACGGAGCAGCCGATCGCGCCCGCGGCCATCGCCTGTTCCATGCGCGACAGCAGCTCGGCGTCCTCGAGTCGGGAGCCCCCCGCAAGGACCATCGGGATGCCGTTCGCCGCCTCGACCAGCTTGCCGAACAGCTCGCCCGACCCCGGCCAGTTCGTCTTCACGATGTCGGCCCCGAGCTCGGCGCACAGGCGCACGTTCCGCGCGAGGTACTCGAACCCGTACTGCGCCGCGAGCGCTTCCACGGACGCGTACGTCGTCGGGAACTCCGCCTCGGCGATGAACGGCATCCCGGCGGCGGCGCACTCACGGCCGACGCCTGCGAGCGTCTCGATCATCTCCGCCTC
>DATLUW010000408.1:0-6726 GCA_035577825.1 Actinomycetota bacterium
CGCGATCCTCATCGACGCGACGATCGTGCGGACGCTGCTGGTGCCGGCGACGATGCGCCTGCTCGGCGACCGGAACTGGTACCTGCCGAAGTGGCTGGAGTGGCTGCCGAAGCTCCGGGTCGAGGGCCACGAGCCGACCGCACCGCCGCTCGAGCCCGAGGCGCCGCGGGAACCGGTCGCCGCCGAATAGCGCGCTCCACCTTCCCCGCACGAGGACCGGCCCGGTCTGCTCGACCGGGCCGGCCCTTCGTCGTCGTGGAACGCCGCGTTCAGGTGCCGGACGTGGGGGCGGGGTAGGCAGCCGACCGTGGAATGTACCCCGCGTTGATCAGCCGCTTCGTCCGGAACGGCTCACCGTCGAGGGTCTCCTTCGGCAGGATGCCCGCCTGGACCAGCATGATGATCTTCAGCTCGCGGGGCGTGTACAGAGGCGGGATGGGCGGCACGTACTCGTCGAGCGTCTCCCGGGGGATCAGGCCCTGGTTGATCAGGCTCTTGATGCGGTAGATCCCGCCCTGCAGGGTCTCCGCGGGGACAAGCCCCTCGTGCACCAGGCGCATCGTCGTCCGCTCGCCCTTCGTGTACAGCGGCGTCGAACGCGCAACTTCGTGCTTCGGGGCACCGGGCCCCGGCCAGAAGAAGAACACCGCGGCCGCGGCCACCGCCACCAGGGCCGCCCCCGACAGGACGCCGAGCCCCCGCCCCCGTCGGGGCGTAGGCGCCTCCGGAGCCTCCACGACCTGGTCGACTCCCGGCCGGTCGATCGTCGTCGCCATCTCGTCCTCCTCTCCGCCGCCCTCCCGTCGAGGGCTCGTGGATCGCAGGCTGAACGGGCCCGTTGGAAGGCCCCCGGGAAGCCGCTGGAAGAACGCTGGAAGCGGCCGGAAACGGGCTTTCCTTGCTCGTGGCGCTCGCGTACCGTGCCCGACGCGATGCGATTCCTGCTGCTCGGCCCGCTGGAAGCGTGGGAGGACGGGCGGTCGCTGCCGTTGGGGGGCCCGAAGCAGCGAACCGTGCTCGCCCACCTCCTGCTGCAGGCGAATCGCGTCGTCACGACCGAGCGCCTGATCGACGCCCTCTGGGGTGACGAACCGCCCGAAACCGCGCGGAATACATTGCAGACCTACGTTCGGCTCCTTCGGAAGTCGGTCGGGGCGGGTCGCATCGAGCACCGTTCCTCCGGCTATGTGGTGGCGGTCGAGCCGGAGGAGGTCGACGTCCTCCGGTTCCAGTCATTGGTCGAGCGCTCGCGGAGCCTGGCGGCGAACGACTTGCCGGCGGCCATCACCGCGATCCGGGAGGCGCTCGGCCTGTGGCGCGGCCCGGCCCTGGATGACCTCGGGGACCAGCCCTCGCTGCGTGCCGAGATTGCGCGGCTGGAGGAGATCCGCCTGGCGGCGCTCGAGGAAGGCCTCTCGGCGGAGCTCGAGCTCGGCCGTCACCTGGAGCTGGCCGCCGAGCTCGAGATGCTCGTCGGCCGGTACCCGTACAGGGAGCGCATGTGGGGCGACCTGATCCTGGCCCTGTACCGGTCCGGGCGTCAGGGCGACGCCCTCAACGCCTACCAGCGGGCCCGGACGGTGCTGCTCGACGACCTCGGCATCGATCCCTCGCCCGACCTCCAGCGCCTGCAGGAACAGGTCCTCCGCCAGGACCCGACCCTGCAACCGACCGGCGAGCGGCTCCGAGGCTACCGGCTGCAGGAGCAGATCGGCGAGGGGGCATTCGGCATCGTGTACCGGGCCTTCCAGCCCGAGGTGGGGCGGGAGGTGGCCGTCAAGGCGATCGGACGGCGACTGGCCGACGACCCCGAGTTCATCCGGCGGTTCTCGGTCGAGGCACAGCTCGTGGCCCGCCTCGAACACCCGCACATCGTTCCGCTGTACGACTACTGGCGCGAGCCCGACGCCGCGTACCTGGTGATGCGGTTCCTGCGGGGCGGGAGCCTCCGCGAACGGCTCGCCCGCGGACCGCTGGATGCCGCGAAGACGGTCGAGCTGACCTCGGAGATCGCCCTCGCGCTCGCCTCGGCGCACCGGCAGGGCGTGATCCACCGCGACGTCAAGGCGGCGAACATTCTGTTCGACGAGGACGGGAACGCATATCTGTCGGACTTCGGCATCGCCACCGATCTCGCGGCGGCCGCACCCCCAGGTGGTCGCGGCGGGAGCGCATCGTCCTCGCAGTCGCCCGAGGCCGTGCGCGGCGAGCCGCTGACGGCGCGAACGGACGTGTTCGGCCTCGGCGTCGTTGTGTACGAGTGCCTGACCGGACGCCACCCGTTCGCCGGCGTCGCGCCCGACGGGCTCGCCGATGCCGCGATCCGCGGGCCGGCCGAGCTGCGGCCGGACCTCCCGGCCGCCGTCGACAGCGTGCTGGCCCGGGCGATGGCCGTGCGAACGGAGGACCGGTACGGGGACGTCGCTGCGTTCGCCACGGCCCTGCGGGAGGCGCTCGAGGCGGGCGTCGCCGCGGTGCCGGCCCCCGACGAGGACGCGCGGAACCCGTACAAGGGTCTGCAGGCGTTCCGCGAGGCCGACGCGCCGGACTTCTTCGGGCGCGAGGCGACGGTGGGAGACCTGGTCGCGATGATGTCCGGCGACGAACGGTTCCTGGCGGTGGTCGGGCCCTCGGGCAGCGGGAAGTCCTCGCTGGTGCGAGCCGGCCTGGTGCCGGCGCTGCGTGGCGGCGCCGTGCCGGGTTCGGGCGGGTGGTTCGTCGTCGACGCGGTCCCCGGCACGCATCCGTTCGACGAGCTCGCCGAGGCGCTCACCCGGATCGCGGCCGACCCCTTCCCCGACCTCGCCGGGCGCCTTCGCGACGACGGCATCTCCTCCGCCGCGGCACGGATCCTTCCCGACGATGGGTCCGAGCTGCTCCTCGTCGTCGACCAGTTCGAGGAGGTCTTCAGCCTGGTGGCCGACGAGGAAGAACGTTCGGCATTCCTCGACGCCCTCGTGGGGGCCGTCACCGGGACGGGGAGCCGAGTGCGCGTCGTGATCACGCTGCGCGCCGACTTCTACGACCGGCCGCTCGGGTACCGCGGGTTCGGGGAGCTCCTGGCCGGCCGGACGTTCGCCGTCACGCCGCTCTCGCCGGCGGAGCTGGAACGGGCGATCGCCGGCCCGGCCGAGGCCGTCGGGATCGCCGTCGAGCCGGGCCTGTCGAGCGAGATCGCCTCGGAGGTCGCGGGCCGCCCGGGCGCCCTGCCGCTGGTGGAGTACGCGTTGACGGAGGTGTTCGAGGCGCGGAGCGGGCCGGTCCTCTCGCTCGAGGCGTTCCACGAGGTGGGCGGCGTGTCGGGCGCGCTGGCGCGACGGGCGGAACGGCTCATCGGGCGGTTCGGCCCATCGGGGCAGGAGGCGACGCGGCAACTATTCCTCCGGCTGGTGGCCGTCGGCGAGGACGGATCGGAGCGGACCCGCCGGCGCACGCTGCGGTCGGAGCTGACGTCGCTCGCCGTGGACCGGGCAGGGATGGACGCCGTGATCGACGCGTTCGGATCCCGCCGGCTCCTCACGTTCGACCGCGACCCGGTGTCCCGGGGCCCGACGGTCGAGATCGCCCACGAAGCCCTGCTGCGCGAGTGGGACCGGCTGAGGGACTGGATCGACGATGCGCAGGAGCAGCTCCGGCTGCACGCCCGGGTGGCGGCCGCCGCGAACGAGTGGACCGAGGCCGGGCGCAGCGAGGACTACCTCCTGGCCGGGGACCGGCTGGCGCAGGCCGAAGCATGGCTGCGGGCCCCGGCGATCGCCCCCTCCGAAACGGAGAGTTCGTTCGTCGCCGCCGGCCGGGCCCTGGCGGACCGTCTGGCGGCGGCCGAACGGAAGCGGACGGAGGACGAGGTCAGGCTCCAGCGGAGGTCGGTCGTCCGGCTCCGGGCGCTGGTCGCCGTCCTCGCGGCCGCCGCGCTCCTCGCCGCGGGCCTCACCGCAGTGGCGGTGAACCGGAGCCGGGAGGCCGACCGGCAGCGCGGTGCCGCAGTCCTCGTCGCGGATCGGGAGCGGGTCGGCCGGGTGACCGCCGGGGCGCTGGCCCAGGTCGAATCCGACCCCGAGCTGAGCCTGCTCCTCGGCCTGCAGGCGGTGGAGCTCGAACAGACGATCCACGAGCCGGTCCCCGCCGAGACCATCGAGGTCCTCCACTGGGGGCTCGAGGAGATGGGGGTGCCCTATCCGATGCGGACCGCCCGCGTCCTGCAGGCGAACGGCCCAGGCGGCGTCCGGGGGTTCTTCGACATGCCGGTATCCGACCTGGCCAACCTGGCCCTGGGATCGATCCACCGCCCACTCTCGGACCGGGAGTGCGAGCGGTTCCTCGGATCAACGACTTGTCCGCCGCTCCCCGAACGGTTTCCCGCGGGCATGACCGCCGAGCCGATCGACCAGTCCACGGTGCCCGTGGACCGCCCGCTGCAGGGAACGACCGTGACCATCCACGCGAGGCTGGACGGCAGCCCGGGGATCCGCAAGGAGTTCGACGGGTTCACCGCGAGGACGGGAATCACGGTCCGGTTCGTGAACAACCCCTTCATCACGTATTCGCTGGACCGGAGCATCGAGGACGGGGTCCCGCCCGACCTGGCGTTCTTCGCGAACCCCGACCAGCTGGCCCAGTACGCTGAGGGAACCGGCCTCAGGCAGCGAACCCCAGTCCCGATTCACCGGTTGATGGACCTCGGCACGTTCATCGATCGGGCGAAGCTCGAACAGGCGCAGAGCCCGTACCTCGTCTCCCTTGGAACCCTGGACGCCGCGGGGTCGTGGCCGTCGTCCGAGGGGCGGCTGGTGGGTGCGATGATGCAGCTCCAGCTGAAGAGCCTCGTCTGGTACCCCGTGCCGGAGCTGCAGGCCGCTGGATACTCGGCCCCCCGGACGTGGGACGAGCTGGTCGCGCTCAGCCGGCAGATGGTTGCCGATGGCCGGACGCCCTGGTGCCTCGGCTGGCGTGACTCCGGCGGTGCGACGGGGTGGCCGGGCACGGACTGGATCGAGAACCTGGTGCTCACCGGAGCCGGACCCAAGGTCTACGACGACTGGACCTATCACCGGATCCCCTTCGAGTCCCCGCCGGTGCGGACGGCGTTCGAGCGCCTCGGGCAGATCTTGTTCCCCGAAGGGTTCATCGACGGCGGTCGGGCGAAGGCCGCGCGGCGGGACTGGTCGGTCGCCCAGCGGCCGATGGTGGGGCCGTCGACGCCGAAATGCTGGCTGTACCAGTTCCCCGGGTTCGCGCTGAACTACGTCCGTTCCGGGTCGCTGGGGACGACCACCGCGTCCTTCCCGTTCCCGCGCCTCTCCCCGGGATCAGCGCCGGGCATGCTCGGGGGCGGCCCCCTGGTCGGTGCGTTCTCCGACCGGCCGGAGGTTCGTGAGGTCGTTCGCTTCCTGCTCGGGCCGCAGTTCGGCGAGACGATGGTGCAGTACGGCGGCAACATGTCGCCGAACCGCGGGTTCGACGTGAGCAAGTACCCGGTCGAGTGGCAACCGGCCGCCGAGCAGTTGAAGGAGTCGCTCGCCGACGACACCTTCCGGTTCGACGCATCCGACCTGATGCCGCCGGATGTCGGATCGGATGCGTTCTGGAAGGGGATGATCACCTACTTGACCGAGGGCCCGTCGAGCCTCGACGGGATCCTCAGGCAGATCGACGCCGCCTGGCCGGACGGCTGACGCCGGCAGCAGTCGGCGCTCGCCGTCGACGCCGTCGCGCTCATGGACGCGCTCGGAGTCGATCGGGCGGTCGTGGCCGGGTTCGACTGGGGAGGCAGGACGGCCGACATCGTCGCGGCGCTCTGGCCCGAGCGGTGCAACGGGCTCGTCTCGGTCAGCGGGTACCTGATCGGCAGCCGCGAGGCGAACCGGGCTCCGCTGCCGCCCCAGGCCGAGCTCGCGTGGTGGTACCAGTTCTACTTCGCGACCGAGCGCGGCCGTGCCGGGTACCAGCGCTACCGCGACGAGTTCGCTCGCCTCATCTGGCGCACCGCGTCACCGCGGTGGGAGTTCGACGACGCAACGTTCGAGCGGAGCGCCGCAGCGTTCGACAACGCCGACCACGTCGAGATCGTCATCCACAACTACCGCTGGCGGCTTGGGCTGGCCGAGGGCGAACCGCAGTTCGACGAGATCGAGGAGCGCCTTGCCGCCGGGCCGGCCATCGCGGTCCCGACGATCACACTTGAAGGCGACGCCAACGGCGCGCCCCACCCCGACCCGGGCACATACGCATCGAGGTTCTTCGGTCCCTACGAGCACCGAACCATCTCCGGTGGCATCGGGCACAATCTGCCGCAGGAAGCACCGGAGGCATTCGTGGACGCCGTTCTCGAGGTCAGCGGCCTGACGTGAGCATCTTCGACCCCCACCGCCACTCAGGGCGGGCCCCCCTGTCCGATGAGGGCCACCTGCCCGGGTTCGACGGCGCGACGGGCTGGCTCAACTCGGAGCCGCTCACGCCGGCCGACCTGCGCGGGAAAGTGGTGCTCGTCGACTTCTGGACCTACACCTGCATCAACTGGCTTCGCACGCTCGGGTACGTGCGCGTGTGGGCAGAGAAATACGCGGAGCACGGCGTCGTCGTGATCGGCGTCCATACGCCCGAGTTCCCGTTCGAACATGACGAAGCCAACGTCCGTCGCGCCGTGGAGGACATGCGGGTCACGTGGCCGGTCGCCCTGGACCCCGACTACGGAATGTGGAACGCGTTCGCCAACCGCTACTGGCC
>DATLUW010000409.1:0-3581 GCA_035577825.1 Actinomycetota bacterium
GAACGATCGCCGGCACGGACGTCGGCGGCGCCGACCGTCTCGGCCTCACGTTCCGGTGGCGGGGCGAACAGGAGGGATGCGCGATCACGCCCTGCCTCGTGATCGACCGCTCCGGCGGGCTGATGGCCGAGAGCCTCACCCGAGGACGAACCGCGCTCGTCGACCTCCGGTCACGCCGTCGCGTCGCGACCCTGCCCCCGATGGACGGCAACGACGCGTCGGCGCTTGCCTTCTCCCCCGACGGCGCCACGCTGGTCACCGGAGGCGTCGACGGAACGGTGACGCTGTGGAACGTTGCGAACCGGACGCCGACGAACACGCTGCGGATCGGCGACCGCGTGTGGTGGGTGGCGGTGAGCCCGGACGGCCGACTGCTCGCCACGCAGTCCGAACCCGACGGCGCCTCCACGTCCACGGTCGAGGTTCGAACCCTGGAAGGTGGCCGGATCGTCTTCCGCGGCGAGGTGCGCGACGGGAAGGGCGGGCTGTCGTTCAGCCCGGACGGGCGGTCGCTCGCGGCCCTCGGGTGCTGCGTGCCGGGCTCCACCGTGGTCGTCTGGGACACCCGGACGTGGGAGGAGCGGTACCGCCCCACAGTCGCGGGCCATGCGGACTCGCTCGCGTTCTCCCCGGACGGCCGGTTCCTGGGGATCGGGACGGAGGATGGATCGGTCCTGCTGCTCGACGCGGGGACCGGCAGGCCGAACGGCGCCACGATCCAGGCGGCGACGGGCCCGATCAACCCGCTGTCGTTCTCGCCCGACGGGCGGCTGCTGGTGGCGAGCTCGGGCGATCAGACGTCCACGCTCTGGGACGTCGCCTCCCGCCGGCGGATCGGGACGACCTTCCCGATCGAGGAGGCCGCCATCCCGGTCGCGGTCTTCACGCCGGCGGGCGACGTCCTGATCGACTACCTCCGCGACACGTCGATCTGGCCGACGAGCCTGCGCCGCTGGGAGGACTTCGCGTGCGGGGTGGCTGGACGGGATCTCAGTCCGCAGGAGTGGAACGAAATCCTGCCCGACCGGCCGTACCGGGCGGTCTGTCCATCGTAGTCAGTCGCTCCGGACGAACGCCCAGCCGTCGGGGCCGGCGGCGCCGGCGAGGGCGTCGAGCCAGATGATCGACCGTTTGGGCAGACGGATCATGCGGCCATTGTGTCCACAACCCGGGTGCCAATCTCACGAACGCCATGTGAATGGGGCCGGCCCGGCCGTCTGGGTAGGATCGGCGGATGCGCTTCGCGGTCGGGGTGCCGAACGTCCGGGAGTTCGGAGATCCGCGTGTGCTGCTGGATCTCGGCGAACGAACCGAGGCCGCCGGGTGGGACGGTTTCTTCATCTGGGACCACCTGGTCTACCGGCAGGCGGGCGATCCCGTGTGCCACCCCTGGACCGCGTTGGTCGCGGTCGCGGCTTCGACGACCCGCGTTCGCCTGGGGGTGATGGTGTGTGCGCTCGCCCGCCGGCGGCCGTGGATCGTCGCGCGGGAGACCGCCGCGCTCGACGTCCTGTCGGGGGGACGGATGGTGTTCGGAGCGGGGCTCGGCTCCCTCGGGCAGGGGGAGTTCGCCGCCTTCGGGGAGGACGCCGACGATCGCGTTCGCGCCGACCGGGTGGACGAGGGCCTCGAGATCCTACGCGGCCTGTGGTCGGGCGAGCCGTTCTCGTTCCACGGCAGTCATTTCGATGTGGACGAGACGACCTTTCGCCCGACCCCTCTGCAGCAACCGCTCCCGATCTGGATCGCGGGGCGGTGGCCGTCGCGGCGGCCGTTCCGCAGGGCGGCGCGATGGGACGGCGTCTTCGCAACCCACCGCGACGTCGGCCTCGCGCAGACGATGACGCAGGACCAGCTCGACGAGATCGTTCGCTACACCCTGGCCGAGCGATCGGATGCGGCCCCGTTCGACGTGATCATGGAGGGCGCGAGCGAGGGGTCAGCAGACGATGCGTCCCGAATCGCGACGTATGGCGACCTCGGGCTCACCTGGTGGATCGAACAGCTGACCTGGGTCCGCGGCTCCGTCGACGACGTCCGATCCCGAATCGAACAGGGCCCGCCCCGCTGAACGCTCAGGACTGAAAGCGCCAGCGTGTCGCGCCGCCCGGCTCGATCGTCGCGACGGCGGTCGCCGAGCGCGGGGCGATGCGGTACACGAACCACGGCGGCGGTCCGGCCGACGGCGCGTTGTACTCGGCGGTCAGGGCCTGCCCGCTCTCGTCCACCCGGCACGGCCAGCCCTCCGCGGCCCACCGTTCGGCCATGTCGGCGACGACCGGAGGATCCGTGACCTGATGCGCCTCGCCCTCCACAACGAGATCGAACTCCCGCGTCGCGACGCTCACCGTGCAGCGGGGGTCACGGGCGACGTTGCGCGCCTTGTGCGTGCCCTCACCCGACTGGAACCAGAACGCGCCGTCGACCCAGATCGCGCCGACCCCGGTCACGTGCGGCGACCCGTCGGCGTTGATCGTGGCCAGCCAGCACGTGTGCCGATCCGGCCCGCCGGTCCCCGGCGCCTGCGTCATCCCCCGGTCGAGCCGGGCCACCACCTCGTCCCACTCGGCGAGCGGCAGGCCGTACAGGTCGCCGAGATTCCGCGCCTCCACGATCGTCGCCATGCCGACCTCCTCCCTGATCGACGTTCATTCGATGTCACGAGTCTGGACCATCCGGCGACACCGAGCTCATCGGTGCCGAGCCGGCTCCGAATGCTCGAGCGGCGAGAGTGGCCCGCGCCAGCAGTACGACAATCGCGAGCGCTCCCATGTGGGGGAATCGAACGCCCCTGGGCCGACGCGGGTTCCCGGAGCCTGTCGGTGTTTTGCGCTGGTCGGCTGTGGTGTCGGAGGGGGATTTGAACCCCCCCGGGCTATTCCCCCACTAGGCCCTCAAGGAAACGGGCCTCACGGCGGCCAGAGTCGCCGCATGTCGTTCAGTGCCCTGACCTGCACGGATGCAACTGGCCTAGCCGGGGTCGTGGACCCCAGCGGAGCCCTCCGCCGCCGCTCGCCGGGAATGTTTGGGGGAATCGTCGGGGTGCTGGATGCGAGACTCCGTCCCATGCCTCGCCACGACGAGCTCACGGTGCTCATGCGGTCGGCCCGCGAACTGGCGAAGCTCTGCCGCGACGGCGCGGCGCTGGTGGCCGAGGCACGGGAGCATCACGCTGACCCGGCGGTGATGGCGGCGGCCCGCAAGATGGCCTCGGACCTTCAGCGCACGAAGCACGCCGCCGAGGACGTGCTCGTGGCCTTCGTCCTCGACTGCTCCCGGTGCGGCCGTCGCGTCCACTGGGTGCGGGGTGAGGGGTGCAACCTCAGCCACTGGCACGCGGAACCGGCGAACAATCACGCTCCACTGGTGGGGTCGTGATGTCTGAGAAGGTTCACACGGGGCGAACGGATGAACGAGGTCACCCGGCGGCGCCGGATCTCCATCATGGTCCCGGCGAGCAGAGCGAACGCCGCGACGAGCTCCGACTCCCGATGCAGCTCGCCCCGCTCGACGGCTCTGGCTACTGCGTCAACCTCGCGGGCGGCGGCCTCGGCGTCCCCGAAGGTCGCGTGGGAGGGCAA
>DATLUW010000410.1:0-5766 GCA_035577825.1 Actinomycetota bacterium
GACCCTCAATCTGCACGTGCTGACCTGGATCGACAACAGCATTCCGGGCACGTCCGACAAGGCGGGCGGCAACAACGGCACGTGCATCATCAAGACCGACAGCATGCCGTGCTGGGGCGCGAACGTCATCACCCCGGCCTCCGCTGCCTTCGAGGGGGACGTCAGCCAGTCCCCGATCACGGCTGCCAAGAACGGGATCAACGGTCAGGCTCTCGACACGGGGGAGTTCGCCGAGTTCGGGGTCGACCTGACGACCGCGCTCGACCAGAACCCGAACGCCTGTAACACCACTTCGCAGATCACCTGGGAGTCGCGTGCGGCGGGGTCGAGCTTCTCATCGAACCCGGCGGACATCTCGGTCGAGAAGAAGACGGTCACCAACTGCGGTGAGGTCAAGATCATCAAGCACACCGACCCGCGCGGGATCGACAAGTCGTTCAGCTACACCTCGACCCTGGCCGGGAGCGAGATCTCCTGCTCGCAGGGGACGGGGACCGCGGCGAGCTTCTCGCTCAACGACAAGGACAACACAACAGGCGACAACGCGGCCAACACGCAGGACTGCCTCAGCGTCCCGGCCGGCAGCTACACGGTGACCGAAGGCGCACACGGCGGCTACACGGTCAGTGGCCTGTCGTGCGACGCGAGCAGCGGCTCCAGCGGAAGCCAGGACGGCACCACGGCGGAGCAGGCGAACATCACGCTCGCGGCCGGCGGTCTGGTGACCTGCACCTATACGAATCACCAGAACACGTCGTCCTTGTCCACGCAGGCGTCGAGCACGGGTTCGGTGACGCCAGGAACCGGCGTAACCGACACGGCGACCGTTACCGGCGATTCGGTAAATGGGAGTACGCCGTCGGGCTCGGTGACCTTCTACCTGTGCGGCCCGCTCGCGTCTGCGACCGGCTGCACGAGCAGCGGCACGAAGCTCACGCCGGACGGAACGCTCGGCGGTTCGGGCATCACGGCGACGGCAACCTCGCCGACGGTGAACTCGGGCACTCCCCTCACTCCGGGCATCTACTGCTTCGCGGCGTATTGGGGCGGAGACGGCAACTACCCGGCTGCGAACTCCACTACCGCCACGAACGAGTGCTTCACGGTGTCCAAGATCAACACGTCGACCGTGACGACGCCGAACGACGGCAGCGGAACTGCCGAGACCACGATCACGCTCGGCCAGACGATCTACGACACCGCGGTGGTGACCGGGAACTCGGTGGGCGGCGATCCGACTGGATTCGTCGTCTTCCACGAGTGTGGCCCGATCAGCACCGGCAACTGCTCGACCGGTGGCAACCTGCTCGGCAGCGGTACCGGCGTGGCGCTGGTTTCTGACGGCGTCGCCAACACGTACACGTCGAGTGCGACCTCGGACGGCTTCACGCCGACAGCGGTCGGACGGTACTGCTTCAGGGGTGATTACCTCGGAAGCACTGTCTACAACCCGTCGTCCGACCCGCCGAACACCACTGCGACGAATGAGTGCTTCACGGTGACCGACTCCACAGGCAGTACGTCGGCTCAGACCTGGCTGCCGAATGACAGCGGAACGGTCACGGCGGTGCACGGGGCTCCGCTCAGCGGCACCTTGTCGATCCAGCTCTACACGGGCGACAACTGCGGTGCCACCAGCGGCTCCGCGGTCAGCGGGCAGCTCTACACGAAGACGCTGACCAACGCGACATCGGCGGCCGATCGGACCCTCGTCACGAACAACTCGAGCTTCACGGTCAGCTCGAGCACGAGCGTCTCTTGGCTGGTCACGTTCAGCAGCACCAATACCAACGTGGCGGGTTCGAGCCACTGCGAGAAGACGAGTCTGACGATCACGAACTGACAGACGGGATGCATCAGAAGGACCGACGAACGCAGAGGGGGGCGGGAAACCGCCCCTCTCCATTTTGAAAGGCCACAAAGGGATCCACAGAGAGAGGAGGTGGGCGAAGGGTCAGACGAAGCCGGCTCCCGACTAGGGAGCTCAGGGGATTGCGGCAGCGCTCGTGCCGCAATCGAGATTGTGAGGGAGGAGCGATGGCAGCATTCAACTTCCACCAGCGCCGGACGCGCCGCTGGTGGTACGTCGGGGTCACACTGGCGGCTGCGGCTTTGTTCTCGGTGTTCTATGTCGCCGGGGCGGGCGCCGTTACAGGTAGCCCGAGCAACTTCGAATCGGCCGACGGCAACATGGTGCTCGACACCAGCGGGAACACCGACTGGAACTGTTTCGTCAACTCGGACGACTTCGCGCACAACGGCAGCACGCCGGCAGGTTGTGCGGTGACGACGGGGGCGACGCAGGTGACCGCCGACGCGAACGGTGAGGTCCAGTGGGTGAACGGGCAGAAGTTCGACACGGAGTGCCCCGCCCTGAACACGGGCAACAACCCGCCCAAGGACGAGTTCACGCACGTCGCCGAGTACGAGGAGTTCGCGGCGAACGGTGACCTCTACTTCTACGGCGCTTCGATTCGGCCAAAGACAAACGGGAACGTAAGCGGTGACGTCGAGTTCAACCAGGGCTCGGGAGATGACGTCACTACTGCCGGCTGTCGCACCGCGGGTGACCGGCTGATCGCCTACGACTTCCTGAACGGTGGCACCAGCCTTAACTTCCATGTGCTGACCTGGATCGACAGCGACAACCCCAACCTCGGCGGCAACAGCGGCAAGTGCCTCGTGAAGACGGACAAACTGCCGTGCTGGGGCGCGGTCGTGCTGACGGTCAGCCCGGGCGAGTTCGATGGCCAGGCCAGCCAGGGGCCGATTACCGCCGGGGCTAACGGGATCAGCAACGAGGCGCTTGACACCGGGGCCTTCGCCGAGTTCGGGATCAACCTGACTGACGCGCTGGGCGGCGGTCCGCTCCCGTGCTTCCCGCAGCAGGTGTGGGAGTCCCGCTCGTCCGGGTCGAGCTTCACTTCGAACCCGCAGGACATCGAGTTCGTGCACGTCTCCACCTGTGGCGCACTGAAGATCAGCAAAACGGCGAAGAACGCGAGCCTTGGCGCGGGTGATCACCCGCAGGCGAATGTGGACTTCACCGTCGTCGGCCCGAGCCCGAGCACTGCTTCGCAGACGTTGACTACGGGCTCCGATGGGACGGTCTGCGTCGAAAACCTGGGTCCCGGGAGCTACACCGTGACCGAGACGGTGCCGAGCGGCTACAAGGCCGACAGCACCAACCCGCAGACGGTGAACGTGGCGAGTGGCACGACGTGCGACAATCCGACGACGGCCAACTTCCACAACACGCCGCTGTCGAAGATCTACCTCGGCTGGCACTCCCTTGCAGGTGACGGAGTGACTGCGGCCACGATCCAATGCACGGGTGAGTCATCCGCCTCGACGTTCACCGACGGCGGATCGACGCCAACCATCACCAAGACGCTCGGTAACGGTACGAGCACCCTCACACCGGGCACCTACTCGTGCACGGTCGTGATCGACCCGTGACCTGAGCTTCGAAGCTCGGTAACGGCTGAAACACACTGGAGAGGGGCGGGAAGCCGCCCCTCTCCACTTGCGACTACGAGATGACGTCCGTGGGTCAGCTGACCTGGACCGAGCAGGTCGCGTAGACCTGGTTGTACGTCCCGGCCGGCCAGGTGACCTTGCCGACGAAGGCGTACGTGTAGGTGCCGGTTTCCCCGTTCCAAATCGGCGCCTCGTAGTAACGCGAATAGGCTCCGTTGGACGTGTCGATCGATGTGGTCATCTTCGTTCCGTCCGGGACGAAGACGACCAAGTTGACGTTTCCGCCGGGAAGTCCGTGCGCCGAGACTGTGTAACCGTCCCCCGAGCTGACGCTGCTTGGGCTCGCCGTGCACGCTGGGTCCCGTTTCGCGGCCCCGGCAGTCGAGACAATGGACAGCACGGCGGCGACGACGACGGCGACAGCAAGCGTTGTGTGTCTCATCTCGTCGCTCCTTCCGACCCCTCGGTTTGCGGCTGATCGTGCAGGCGGCGGTGATCCCGCCCGCTTCTAGATCGACCCTCGGTCTCAGCCGCTGAGTCCCTCGGGTGGGTACACAGCGGGCTCGTAGCCCAACCGAAGCCGAAGAGTTCACCCGTTCGAGTCATCGGCGAGAGGTGACAAAGAGAGAGGGAGGGACTCAGCCCTCCCTCTGGTCTGCCTCAAGCGCGGTATTTCAGGAAACGGTGACGGTGCACTGCGCGTACATCTGGTTGTACGTTCCGGCGGGCCACTTGATCCTGCCGACGAACTGGTACATGTAGGTGCCCGTCTGCTCCGGGGCAATGAAGCCCCAGTTGGCCGACATGTTGGAGTTTCCCGTGGTCGTGTATGTCCCGCCGGATGCGACGTTGATCGGTCCGGTAGACGTGGCGCCGTCGGGGAAGGTGAGGATCATGTTCACGGTCGAGGGCAGCCCCGATGCGGAGACCGTCCAGCTCTGATCCAGTGCAACCTGACCGGGAGTGATCGAGCAGCTCGAACCCCCTCCTCCGCCCGGTTTACCTTTACCCGCGAGTGCGGCGGGAACGAGCGCGAGCGAGAGCACGAGTACGAGCCCTGCAAGCCCGGCACCTGCCGGGGTCGGCTTCTTGATCTTCATTCGAACCTCCTGGGCGGGCCTGACCCCAGCGGCACCCGTAGTGGCTGACTACCGGCGTCTTCGGCACGTGTTCCGCGGCACTATTCACTCGCTCGAGTGAAATCGCTTCCTGCCCGCCGCGCGCTTTACACGGTCTTTGCGTACGAGCGCCGAGCCGCTTCGAGACAACGCTCCCGACGCGGCGCTGGGAAACCCAAGCGCTTTTGGGATTTGTCCCTCTGGAAGTTCCGTCTGTTGAGTGGGACGCTACTTGTGGCGTCCGGGCACCAGGCTCGGTCACCTGCGGTACGCAGGCCGTCGGACACACATACGGCATACGTGAAACCGAGCAAGGGGTGAGGAAATGAGGAAGAGATTGGGCCAACGGTCGAGAATCGTCGGCCTCCTGACAATCAGCGCCGCCGCCCTGGCGGCGATCTTCGTGTTCGCCGGGTCCTCGGCGGCGACCACGGGGGGCACGCTGGACTGGAACGGCCAGAACGGCGCTACTGCGTGTGCAGGAACCACGACCGGCACGATCCTGTGGATCTTCAATCCGCACAGCGCCGCGGTGCCGGTTAGCCTCGATACGACCTGGGCGGGGACCGGCTTCACCGGGACGCAGACCGACACGAACTGGCAGCAGATGGGGAGTGGCAGCTGGCACCTCACGATCCAGATCCCCGCCGGCGACACGTTCGCCGATCTGACGGGTGCGACCCTGACCTACACGGGCGTTCTCGGGGACAACCCGATCCTGACGATCTCGGGTTGCAACGAGGGCGGTGGTCCGCCACCGGCGGCTGCGCCGACCATCTCGAAGACCGCCTCGCAGAACACCCACTTCGACTGGGGGATCACGAAGGCAGTCGACAAGACCGAGATCGACGTGACTCCGGGCGCCTCGGCGACGTTCCACTACACCGTCACGCTGACCGGCACCGGGACGACGGGCGACGTGACGGGCACGATCACCGTGTTCAACAACGCGGGCGGCGACATCAACCTCGCCACCCTCACCGATCAGCTCTCGGACGGGACGATCTGCACGGTCGACACATCGCTAAACACGAGCCTGACGATTCCTGCCAGCGGGTCATATGACTTCCCGTACTCGTGCGGACTCAGCGCCCCGCCGACCGATGCACCGAACACGACGAATACCGCCACGATGACGTGGGACGCCCAGCTCCTGAGCAGCGGAGAG
>DATLUW010000411.1:0-2288 GCA_035577825.1 Actinomycetota bacterium
CTGATCCCGGCAAAGACGATCCGGGTGCCATCCGACGAGATGCAGGGCTGTCGCGCCGAGCGCACAGCGTCGGTCACGAGTCGGGGCGTCGGCTCGGCGGATGAAACGGACCAGATTCCGGAGCCCTCAGGGCCGCTCGCGCTGGCGTTCGTCGAGGCGAACACGAGCGTTCCGACCGGGAGGGGCGCGAGCGGGATCGTGGGACTCGGACCGGTCGACGGAGTGCCGGCAGGAGGGGTGAGCGTACCCCCTGGGATCCACGAGAAGTCGGCGTACACGTCACCCGATGCGAAATCGCGGACGAGCACGCGAGGATCACCTCCCGCCGCCGGGATCACGCAGGCGTTGTTCCCGCGAGGTCCACCTTCGTATGCGATCGATCGATGATCCGGAGACCAGGAGAGGCTCGCTCCCTCGTACTGGCATGGCCCATTCGCGATCGCGGCAACAGTGGTCGCCCGGCCGGTCGCCACGTTCACCCGAATGACTGTCCGAGGGTGATAGCCGATCGCCGTCACGATCTCCGAACCGTCCGCCGACCACATCGGATCGGCGGGCTGGCAGAGCTGCACGTCCTGGTTGCAGACGGTGACGACGTGTTGCGTGCCGCCGTTCGGTGGAACGACGACCACCTCAGGGGGTGGCGGTGCTGGTCCGCCCGGACGGAACGTGGCGGATTCGCGAACGAACGCGATCTGCGATCCATCCGGGGACCAGGCGACGCCGTGGTCCGAAAAGCACGGATCTTTGCTAGCCCGGCAGGCGTCGCCTTCCGTCACCCGTCGAAGGTCCGATCCATCGGCGTTCGCCACCCACACCGAGCTCGGCTCCGGGCCGCCGATCCCTATGAGGATGAACGGGTAGCCGGCGAATGCGATCTGGCTCCCGTCCGGCGACCAGGCGATCGAGCGCAGGGCCAGCGCGCACGATCCACCGGGACACAGCGTCGTGCGGCGTCCGTCGGCCGGATGGATCACGACCAGCCGGGCTGAACTGGTGAAACGTACCGAGCCGTTCCCCGGTCGGGGGTGCATGTCGACGATCGCGAGAGACCGGTCGTCGGGAGACCAGGCCATCGATCCGATGCGGCACGGTTCGTCCTCGCAGGGATAGACCTCGCGCGTTGCGCCGGTCGAGACATCCATCGCGAACACGCCCGACGGGAACGTGGCACCGCCGTCGGTGGTCGTCGTGCGAATGAACGCCACGTGGCTTCCGTCGGGCGACCAGGCCGGTTCGGACTCCGCCTCGGGCGTGTTGGTGAGGTTCCATCGTGTGCCGGTCGCGGGGTCGATGGCGACCAGGTCGCTGTTGTCGACACCGGGGAGTGAGTCGGGACCCCGGCCGAGGGTGACGACGTAGCCCTCCCCGGAAGGGGCTGCGGGCTGCTGCGAACGGGTGTCGCGGAACGACCACACTAGGACGCCGATCGCGGCCGCTGCGAGAGCGAGGGCGGTGGCCGCCGCGATCAGGCGTCGGTGGCCGGGCGGTTCGAGGTCCGATGTCCACGGACTGTCGTGCTTGGCCCGATCGACGGCGGCCGGCCACAGGTCGGGCATCCGGGTTCGGTCGACTCCGTCGAGGCGGTCGTCGATGGTGGCGGAGCGCTCAGACATCGTGGTCCTCCAGGAGTGTCCGGAGGCGGCGCCGGGCGCGCTCGAGGTGCACGCCGACGGCGGCCGCCGTGGTTCCGAGGATGCGGGCGGTCTCCCTGTTCGAGTAGCCCGCGTAGTGGTGGAGGACGACGGCGCCGCGCTGCTTGGGGGAGAGCCGGCGCATTGCCCGAACGAGGTCGACGGTCGGCTCGGGCATGTCGACGGCGGCCTCGGTGGCGGTGGTCAGCTCCTCGGTGGCCCTGGTTCGCCGGCGGGCGAGGTCACCGGATGCGATCCGGAACCCCGCCCGCCAGACCCACGCGTCGAGGTCGCGGATCGCGTCCCCGCGTCGCAACGCCTGCGCGAACGCCTCGGCCACGGCCTCGGACGCCACGTCGGCGTTCCCGGAGAACAGCAGCAGCGAGCGCCACAGGCGTTCGGCCTGTTCGCGGTAACAGCGCTCGACCCGGCTCCCCACGGCCGTCGTGGCCACGTCGTCCATCCAACCGCACAGGGCGGCGGGGAGCCAGGTCGATCAACAGCGCTGCGGGGAAATCTCAGGCGGCGTCTTCGGCGGCCGCGCGGCGGATCGTGATGTCGCCACTCACCGTCTTCGCGCGGATCTCGAGGTCGGGCGCGCTCTCGGCCTGCGGCGAGGAGCTCACGTCCAGGTCCGAACGCGTCTGCCCACTG
>DATLUW010000412.1:0-3700 GCA_035577825.1 Actinomycetota bacterium
GGATCGAGGAACCCCGCCTGGTCGAGCAGCCCCTTCACCTGTGCCGCGACCCCGTTCGACCCCGCGTCGACGACGTGGACGCCGATGACGGCGGGCGAGGGCGGCGTCTGCGTGGTGGTGAGCCCGAGATCGCCGAGCGGGAGCCCGAGCCGGAGCCGCCGGAACAGATCCTTCGCCTGGGGCTCCATTTGCACGATGTCGACCGTCCCGACGCCGGGCACGTCGACCGTGGCGTACGGGTTGCCGGGCACGGTCCGGAAGTCGACCGCGCCGGTCGTGAGCCCCTGGAGCTGGCCCACGAGGTAGTTGAGCGTCGCCGTGTCGACCCCGGGGCTGACCCGGAGGTTCGGCAGCACCTCGCTGATGATCGAGTTGGCGTGGAACGCGGCGCCGAGCGACAGGACGTTGGTCAGCACGGCGCGGAGGAACTGCTGCTGTCGCGAGATCCGGGAGAAGTCCGGGATCGCGTCCCCGCACACGTGCCGCGCCCGGACGAACGAGAGCGCCATCTCCGGCGAGAGGTGCTGGCACCCGGCGGGGATGTTCAGGCCGGCGAGCGGATCGACCATCGCGTGGTCGACGCAGAGGTTCACGCCGCCCAGCGCCCGCACGACCCCCTCGAACCCGGCCAGGTTCACCGTGACGAACCCGTTGATCTGCAGGCCGGTCAGGCGATGCACGACGTTCGCGACGCGGTACTCCCCCTCCTCGAACGCCGACGTGATCTTCCCCATCCCGACGTGCGGGATGTGCACCCACAGGTCGCGCGGGAACGACAGCACCGTCGCGTGGTCCTTCGACGGGTCGATGTGCAGGACCATGATCGTGTCCGAACGCCGCCCGGGGACGGTCTTGTTCGATCCGTACTTCTCCTGTTCGGCCTTGGACAGGCCCGTGCGGGAGTCGCTGCCGAGGATCAGGTAGTTGCAGACCTCGCTGCCGCACTTCGGCGTGGGGACGACCGACGTGACGTCGTCGTGCCCGAACTTCCCGCCCGGCTCCACCTTTGGAGGCTGGACATGGACGATCGCGATGTCGGCCTTGTGGTACAGCGCAATGCCGTAGACCGAGCCCGCCGCGATCGCGACCGAGGCGACCATCGTGAGCACGAGGAAGACCGCCACCGGCCAGCGCGTGCGGCGGCGGCGTGGGGGCGCGGTCGGTGCGGGCGGTTCGACCTCGCGAGTCGGTCGTTCGACTGTGGTTGCCAAGCCTGACCAAGCCTACCCAACGAGGCCCGGAACCATTGGGGCCGCAACGGTTTCAGCACGAAGTGCCGGCCGGCGCGGGCGTGGGGGGCGGCGACGCAGGTAGATGACGTCGGCCAGGTTCAGGCGGCGGTCGATGCTGCCCGCGGCCCGCCGCCGCTTCGCCGGCGTGGCGTCCGGCTCGGGAAGTTCCGTAGGCTGTCCCAACGCCCGCACAGCCGAGAGAACCGTCTGCGAGGGGACGTGCCCGGGATGGACATCGTGTGGAGCCCGAACGACGAATACGTCGAACGGGCGAACGTCACGCGGTTCATGCGCGCGCACGGGATCGGCTCGTACGAGGAGCTGATCGAACGCTCCACCTCCGACGTCGCCTGGTTCTGGGACGCGGTCGTCGAGGATCTCGGGATCGAGTTCGCGGAGCCGTACACGAGCGTGCTCGACAGCTCGAAGGGCATCCCCTGGACCACGTGGTTCGGCGGCGGTCGGATCAACCTCGCGCACAACTGCGTCGACCGGTGGGCCGATCGGACGCCGGACAAGGTCGCGGTGCTGTGGGAGGGCGAGGACGGCGCGACGCGGTCGGTGACCTACGCGCAGTTGCGCGAGATGGCCGACCGCGCGGCACACGGCCTGCGCGAGCTCGGCGTCCGAGCGGGCGACGCGGTCGGGATCTTCATGCCGATGGCGCCCGAGACCGTGGCCGCCACGCTGGCCTGCGCGAAGGTCGGTGCGCCGTACGTGCCGATCTTCAGCGGGTTCGGCGCCGACGCCGTCGCGAAGCGCCTGCAGGACGCCGAGGCGAAGGTGCTGTTCACGGCCGACGGCTGCTTTCGCCGCGGCGCGCCGGTCGACATGAAGTCCGTTGCCGACGAGGCCATCGCCGACTCCCCCACCGTCGAGCACTCGATCGTGTGGACGCGCCTCCCCGAAGGAACCCAGCAGCAGCGAACCACCGACCGCGACGTCGCCTGGGACGAGCTCCTCGCGAGGCAGCCCGGGCGGTTCGAGACGGAGTCGTTCGATCCCGAGCACCCGCTGATGCTCGCGTACACGAGCGGGACCACCGGCCGGCCGAAGGGCGCCGTCCACGTGCACGGCGGGTTCCTCGTGAAGATCGCCGCGGAGGTCGCGTACCAGATCGACCTCCACCCGGACGAGACGCTGTTCTGGGTGAGCGACCTCGGCTGGATCATGGGCGCCTGGGAGATCGTCGGCGCGGGCGCGCTCGGCGCGACGGTGTTCCTGTACGAGGGCGCCCCGAACCACCCGGCGCCCGACCGCGTGTGGGACATGGTCGAACGCCACCGGATCAGCCACCTCGGCATCTCCCCGACGCTGATCCGGGCGCTGATCCCGGCCGGCGAGGAGCACGTGCGCAAACACGACCTGTCGAGCCTGCGCATCCTCGGCTCCACCGGCGAGCCCTGGAACCCCGAGCCCTACCTGTGGTTCTTCCGCGAGGTCGGCGGGGAACGATGCCCGATCATGAACATCTCCGGCGGCACGGAGGTCGGCGCGTGCTTCCTGTCGCCGCTCCCGATCACGCCGCTCAAGCCGACCACCGTGGGCGGCCCAGCGCCCGGCATGGCGATCGACGTGTGGGGGCCCGACGGCCGCCCGGTCCCCCGCGGCGAGGTCGGCGAGCTCGTGTGCACGAAGCCGTGGCCGTCCATGACCCGTGGCGTGTGGCGCGACCCCGACCGCTACCTCGAGGCGTACTGGAACCGGTGGCCGGACGTGTGGGTCCACGGCGACTGGGCGACGGTCGACGACGACGGGTTCTGGTTCCTCCACGGCCGGAGCGACGACACGATGAACGTCGCCGGCAAGCGTGTCGGCCCCGCCGAGGTCGAGTCCGCCCTGATCGAACACCCCGCGGTCGCCGAGTCGGCCGCCGTCGGCGTTCCCCACGAGGTGAAGGGTGAGTCGGTGTGGTGCTTTGTCGTCGTGAAGCCGGGCTGGGACCGCGACGACGACCTCGCGGAGCAGCTCCGGCAGACCGTGGCCGAGCAGCTCGGGAAGTCGTTCCGCCCGGACCGGATCGTGTTCGTCGATGAGCTGCCGAAGACGCGTTCTGCCAAGATCCTGCGCCGTGCCATCCGGGCGACCGTGCTGCACGCCGACCCGGGTGACCTGTCCAGCCTCGAGAACCCATCCGCCATCGAGGGCATCCGCGCCCGCGTCGATGCGGACGCGGGCGCGGACGTGGATGCCACGTGAGCCGCCCTGAACCGATGGAGACCGCGGTCACCCGTGATCCGAGCCACGGAACGCTGCGAATGCGCTGTGGGTTCCCTGCAGGCGCAGGAACCGCACGACCCGCTGTACCCGCTGCGACCGCGATCGGAAGGTCCTCAACGTGTCAGCCGTGCTCGACGTCGTCCGTGTTCCGGAGGTGGCAGGTCCGGTGAGCCAGACCGCCGACGCCGGTGACGCGCACGACCGCCAGCTGATCCTCGCGATCGGCCGGGGGGACCAGGAGGCGTTCC
>DATLUW010000413.1:0-2745 GCA_035577825.1 Actinomycetota bacterium
ACTGCCGGCACGGTCGACTACTACCTCGCCAACGGCGTCTCCCCGGACAAGCTCGTCGTCGGCGTTCCCTTCTACGGCAAGGAGTACGTCGGGGTGCCTGGCACGAACAACGGGCTGTTCCAACCGCATGCAGCGGCGCCCTCCAACGACTCCCCGACCTATCACGACCTCGTTGACACGGGACTCGCCGACGCGAACCTGGCGGTGATCGGGCCGACGGCGGTCTCGCGTTCGTCGGGCATCGGCAACGACGGCAAGGGCGTGAACGGCTTCACGCGCTACTACGACGGCGCGGCGAAGGCGCCCTGGCTCTACAACCCGACCCTGAACGGCGGCACGTTCATCAGTTACGTCGACCCCCATGCCGTAGCCGACCGTGCCCGCCTCGTCAGGCAGGACAAGCTCCGCGGGCTCTGGGCCTGGGAGATCTCGAACGACGACGCCGCCGGCGACCTGACCGCCGCGCTTGCGGCGCCCTGAGGCCATCCACCGACCTTCCCGCCGACACCGGGTCCCGCAGAATCGCCACCTGCGGGACCCGGTGTCGCGGGTTACGATCTGCTGCATGAGGCGCGGAGTCGGGGCGCTGGTGCTGGCGATCCTGTTGGCGGGCTGCGGCGGTCAGTCGTCGTCTGCGCAGCGCGCCAACGACAAGCTCGACGCGCTCGAGGCCACGATCGCGACGCAGTACGAGACCGCCGCGACGCCCTACAACAACTACCTCCAGAAGGCGACACAGCGGTACATCGCGCTCGTCCGGCGCTACGCGGATCAGATCGGGCCCAAGGAGGCCCGGCAGCGCCTGATGTCGGAGGGGGACTCGGTCGCGTCGTTCTGCCCGCCGTGCGCCGGTGATCTGCGTGACGAGGCGCGGAGGTACTGAGGTTCGGCCCGTCCTCGGTGATGCTCGCGCGGCAGTCGAACCCAGCGGTGCTGGGCCGGAACCGTCGCCGCACCGATCACGAGCCCGGACAGCACGGCGATCGCGATCACGTACCCACGGCGCCTCCGCCCCGGCACTGACCGACCGTCGGCCTTGACCTCGCTACGGCTGCTGATCACGGCGCGCCTGAGGTACACGAGCGCGTGGATGCCGAACAGCACGAGCCAGACGACCGAAGCGGGCCCGTGGAGCCGACGCGCGTCCTCGAGCGCATGGCCGTGAAGGAAGCCCATCGCGACGCCGCTCGCGAAGAGCACGACCGTCGCCGCAATGAACAGCGGCGCTAGCAGCCGCATCGCAGTCTGCGGTGTCCCGTGCTCGACGTAGGCGTCGCTGCGCGTGTAGTAGCGGGCGAAGCGCCAGCCGGTGCTCGCCAGCTTGAGCAGCACAGGCGGGATCAGGGCGAGCCCGACGAAAACGTGCAACGACATGAACGGATGAACCCCGAGCACGATCGTCGCCAGTTCCACGGCCACCGGCCCGAGCAGGAGTAGTCCCACCAGAGCGGTCAACCGCGCGTTCCCGAGTGGATTCGGTCGGCTCCTCATGCTCGCCTCCTGAGGCAGCCCGGGTCGAGACCGATGAGTTCCGGGTCGGCGAGCGGTCTATCGCAGAACATCATCGAACGCCAACCTGGGAGGCTGCATGAAGCTTCTGCTCACGTCCGCTGGCATCAAGAACACGAGCATTCACGACGCGCTCGTCGGCCTGCTGGGAAAACCGATCGCCGACTCCAATGCCCTGTGCATCCCGACCGCGGGATACGGGCACCCGGAGGTCAGTCCCGATCTGGCGTGGCGGTTCATCAGTGGACAGGAGCCCAGGTGCCCGATGACCGAACTGGGTTGGAATTCCCTGGGAGTGCTCGAGCTCACCGCACTGCCCAGCATCGAGAAGGAACGATGGGTCCCCTGGGTGGAGGAGACCGACGTCTTGCTGGTGAACGGCGGCGACTCCCTCTACCTGTGTCACTGGATGCAGCAGTCCGGGTTGGTGGAACTCTTGCCGTCGCTGCCCAACACGGTCTGGGTGGGGCTGAGCGCCGGGAGCATGGTGATGACCCCGCGCATCGGGGAGGACTTCGTCCGCTGGCAGCCGCCCACCGGTGGCGACAGCGCGCTGGGAATCGTCGACTTCTCGATCTGTCCGCACGTCGTCGAGGATGAGAGCCTGCCGGGGAACACCATGGGCTTCGCGGAACGATGGGCGGCCGGCATCGCGGGTCCGGCGTACGCGATCGACGACGAGACGGCCATCGGCGTGGTCGACGGCACGGTCGACGTCGTCTCCGAGGGGCACTGGAAACTGTTCACTCCCTAGCGGGCTCGTCAGTCCTTGTCGCGCCACCGCTAGCGTCTGCCGCATGTCTGATCTGGGAGGCGAGCTCGATGCCCTTGCGTCGCGGACAGGGTTCTCGGGTGTCGTTCGGATCGATCAAGACGACCAGACCGAGCTCGCGAGGGCATACGGCCTTGCGCACCGCGGCTTCGAGATCCCGAACGCGGTGGACACGCGCTTCGGACTCGCGAGCGGGGCGAAAGGCTTTACGGCACTCGCCGTCGTGCGCCTGATCGAGGAAGGCGTGCTCGAGCTGTCGACGCCCGCCCGCTCCGTCCTCGGCGGCGATCTGCCGATGATCGACGACGGGGTGACGGTCGAGCACCTCCTGTCGCACCGGTCGGGCATCGGCGACTACCTCGACGAGGAAACCGGCTACGAGGTCGAGGACTACGTGATGCCCGTGCCGGTCCACGAGCTCGCGACCACCGAGGACTACCTCATGGTGCTCGACGGCAACGCGA
>DATLUW010000414.1:0-4202 GCA_035577825.1 Actinomycetota bacterium
AACGTGCTGGGGGGGTGCTGCGGCACAACGGCCGAGCACGTGCGCGCCGTGGCCGACCGCGTCCGCTCGAGCGCCCCGCGCGAGATCCCCGAACGGTCGCCGATCGGCTCGTTCGCCAGGTTCAGCGGGCTGGAGCCGTTCGTGGTCGGCGAGGACACCGGGCTCGTCGTGGTGGGGGAGCGGACGAACGTCACCGGCTCCGCCCGGTTCCGCCGGCTGATCGAATCGGGCGACTTCGGGGCGGCTGCCAACGTGGCGCTCGACCAGGTCCGGGGCGGCGCGAACCTCCTCGACGTCAACATGGACGCCGATCTCCTCGAGTCCGAGGAGGCGATGACGCGGTTCCTCAACCTCGTCGAGTCGGACCCCGAGATCGCGCGCCTCCCGATCATGATCGACAGCTCGCGGTGGGAGGTCGTCGAGGCCGGACTGCGCTGCGTCCAGGGCAAGGGCGTCGTGAACTCCATCAGCCTGAAGGAGGGCCCGGAGGAGTTCGTCGAGAAGGCCAGGCGGATCCACCGCTACGGCGCGGCGGTCATCGTCATGGCGTTCGACGAGCGGGGCCAGGCCGACACCACCGACCGGAAGGTCGAGATCTGCGAACGCGCCTACCGGCTGCTCACCGAGGAGGCCGGGTTCGCCCCGCAGGACATCGTGTTCGATCCGAACGTCCTGCCGGTCGCGACCGGCATCGAGGAACACGACGCCTACGCGAAGGCCACCCTCGACGCGATTCCCGAGATCAAGCGGCGCTGCCCGGGCGTGCTCGTCTCCGGCGGCATCTCCAACCTCTCGTTCTCGTTCCGGGGCAACGACGCCCTGCGCGAGGCCATGCACGCCGCCTTCCTGTTCCACGCCATCCGGGCCGGGCTCGACATGGCGATCGTCAACGCCGGCCAGCTGGCAGCCTACGAGGACGTCCCGCCCGAGCTGCTCGAACGCGTCGAGGACGCCCTGTTCGCTCGACGGCCGGACGCCACCGAACGCCTGGTGGAGATCGCCGGGAAGGTCCACGGCACCGCCGCCACCCGCCGCGAACAGGATCTCTCCTGGCGCGAACGCTCCGTCGAGGAACGCCTCGGCCACGCGCTCGTCCACGGGATCCTCGACTTCGTCGAGGAGGACACGGAGGAGGCCCGACAGCGCTACCCGCGCCCGCTCGACGTGGTCGAGGGCCCGCTGATGGACGGCATGCGCGAGGTCGGGGACCTGTTCGGCTCGGGGAAGATGTTCCTCCCACAGGTCGTGAAGAGCGCGCGGGCGATGAAGAAGGCCGTCGCCTACCTCGAGCCGTTCATGGAGCTCGAGAAGCAGGAGCTCCACGCGCTGGTCGAGGCCCTGCACGGGGGACCGCGCACGGCCGCCGACCCGCACGGGCGGCACGGCCGCATCGTCGTGGCGACCGTCAAGGGCGACGTCCACGACATCGGCAAGAACATCGTCGGCGTGGTCCTCGGCTGCAACAACTACGAGGTCATCGACCTCGGCGTGATGGTCCCGGCCGCCTCCATCCTCGACACGGCCGAACGCGAAGGCTGCGACGCCGTCGGCCTGTCCGGGCTGATCACGCCCTCGCTCGACGAGATGGTGCAGGTGGCCGCAGAGATGGAGCGGCGCGGGATGCGCCTGCCGCTCCTGATCGGCGGCGCGACCACGTCGAAGCAGCACACGGCCGTCCGCATCGCGCCCGAGTACGGCGCGGAGGTGGTCCACGTCCTCGACGCCTCGCGCGTGGTGAACGTGATGTCGGACCTCATGGACCCCGAGCGCCGCCGCACGCTCGACTCGTCGAACCGCGAGCTGCAGGAACGCCTCCGCGAGGAGCACGCCGCCCGCCTGGCCCGCCCGCTCCTGCCCTACGCGGACGCCCTCGCGAACCGAACCCCGGTCGAATGGCAGGCCGAGGACCTGCCGGAGCCGTCGTTCACCGGGCGCCGCGAGGTGGAGGTCCCGGTCAAGGAGCTCCGCGAGATGATCGACTGGACCTTCCTGTTCTCCGCGTGGGAGATGCGGGGGCGATACCCGCAGATCCTCGACGACCCCGTGCGGGGGCCGGCGGCGCGGGAGCTGTTCGAGAGCGCGAACGAGCTCCTCGACGAGATCTGCGACGGCGACCTGCTGCGGGCCCGCGGAGTGTTCGGGTTCTGGCCGGCGCACGCCGAGGACGACGACATCGTCCTCGCGACCGATGGCGGCGAGGTGCGGTTCCCGATGCTCCGGCAGCAGGGCGCGTTCGACGACGGCCGCCCGAACCGGTCCCTGGCCGACTTCGTCGCCCCCGCGGACGCGGGGCTCCGCGACCACGTGGGCGCGTTCGCGGTGACGGCCGGGATCGGAGCGGACGAGCTCGCCGACCGGTACCAGGCCGAGGGCGACGACTACCGCTCGATCATGGTGAAGGCCCTCGCCGACCGCCTGGCCGAGGCCTTCGCCGAGCACCTCCACCTCGTCGCCCGGCGGGAGTGGGGCTACGACGACCGCGACTGGGCGGTGGACGAGCTGATCCGGCAGCGGTTCCGGGGCATCCGCCCCGCCTACGGGTACCCCGCCTGCCCGGACCACCGGGAGAAGGGGCGGCTGTTCGACCTGCTCGACGCCCCGGCCGTGGGGATCACGCTGACCGAGCAGTTCTCGATGGTGCCGGCGGCGTCGGTGAGCGGCCTGTACCTCGCGCACCCGGCCTCGCGGTACTTCGCCGTCGGCCGGATCGGCCGCGACCAGATCGAACGCTACGCCGAACGACGGGGCGACCCGATCGACGAGACCGAACGCTGGCTCTCGCCGAACCTCGGCTGAACGACGCCGTCGCGATCGAGCGTGGCCCCGGGCGGTGAGCCCGCGCCGTCAGCCCGCGTCGGCGGTCCGGCCGTTCCGGAACCAGGCCACGGTCCGGCGGAGCGCCTCCTCGAGCGGCACGGCCGGCTCCCACCCCAGCAGCTCCCGCGCCCGCGAGATGTCCGGCTTGCGATGCGTGGGATCGTCGACCGGCCGTTCGACGAACCGGATGTCCGGCTCCACGCCGACGACGCGGCACACGGTCCGGGCCAGGTCGAGCACGGTGACCTCCTCGGGGTTCCCGAGGTTCACGGGGTCCACCAGGTCCGAGTCGAGCAGCCGTACGATCCCCTCGACGAGGTCGCCGACGTAGCCGACCGACCGCGTCTGCGAGCCGTCGCCGTGCACGGTGATCGGCTCGCCGGCCAGGGCCTGGGCCACGAACGTCGGCACCGCCCGTCCGTCGTCCGGCCGCATGCGCTCGCCAATCGTGTTGAAGATCCGGACGATGCGGGTCGGCACCCCGTGGACCCGGTGGTACGCCATCGCCATTGCCTCGGCGTACCTCTTCGCCTCGTCGTACACGCCGCGCGGGCCGATCGGGTTGACGTTCCCCCAGTAGGACTCGGACTGGGGGTGGACCTGCGGGTCGCCGTACACCTCCGACGTGGAGGCCAGCAGGAACCGCGCCCCCTTGGCCTTGGCGAGCCCGAGCGCGTTGTGCGTCCCGAGGGCGCCCACCTTGAGCGTCTGGATCGGGAGCTGGAGGTAGTCGATGGGCGAGGCCGGCGACGCGAAGTGCAGCACGGCCTCCACGGGGCCGTCCACGGCGATCCCGTCGCTCACGTTCTGCTCCGCGAACTCGAACCCCGCGTGCCCGGCCAGGTGGGCCACGTTCGCACGCCGGCCGGTCAGCAGGTTGTCGACGCACACCACCGCGCAGCCGTCCGCGAGGAAGCGTTCGCACAGGTGGGAGCCGATGAACCCGGCCCCGCCGGTGACCACCACACGCCGCTCCGCCCCGCTCACGGGCGGGGATGCTACCCGGCGCGGGCTTGCGCCGCGGGGGTGCGGTACCGTACAAGAGCACTATGTTGGCCGAGTCCCGCGCCTTCGGGCAGCGCCTGCGAAGCGCTCGCGTGCATGCGGGCCTGTCCCAATCGGGCCTCGAGACCCGGAGCGGGATCCCGAAAGCCCGCCTGTCCCGCTACGAGAACGGCCACGTCCTGCCCTCCATCGACACGCTCGGTCGCCTGGCGACCGCGCTCGGGGTATCCGAGGCGAGTCTCCTCGGCGACCAGCGCGCGATCACCGAGGAGTTCTTCGATGTGCTGTTCCGCCGGGGGGTGCGCATCTACTCGCTCGACCAGGCTGGGCGCCTCGCGAATGCCGTCGCCGACATTCTCTCGGCGGCAGCCCCGCCCGTG